>CALAFV010000174.1 GCA_937891445.1 uncultured Phycisphaerales bacterium
TCCTCGATGTTCCCGATCTGGCTCGGCGAGAGGTCGTGGTCGAAGATGACCAGCGTGGCATCCAGCGCATCGCACAGCCGCTTGAGTTCCTCGACCTTCCCCGAACCCATGAACGTCGCCGCCACCGGCCGGCTCAGCCGCTGCTCCATCTCGCCAACGACGATCGCCCCCGCCTGCTCCGCGAGGCTCCGCAGTTCGCCGAACGGGTCGCGCGGGTCGTAGAACGAGTCCGGCAGCCGGACGGCCGCGAGTACGGCCCGCTCGGATTTCACGCTGATGGAAGTACGGTCGGTTGGGGCTGGCATGGTGCGCTGGTCGTCCCCCCTCTTGCCGGGATCCTAGGGCCCGCACGCTGTCCACCCGCGTTGAGAGACGCGCGGCCTCCTTCCCGCCCTCTCCGCGACCGTCCGCGGTGCTTCCGCTCACGGCGAGCACCAGCGGCCGCAACACATCACACGGAAATGGACCGCACGGTCCTCCCGCCCGGCCCCTCCGTCGGGCCCGGCGAGCCGGCCCCGCCCGCGCCGGAGTCAGTCAGTGCGCCAGCCGAAGCGCTCCCGCGCCCCGACACCTCCCCGAGCAGCGCAGCCGAGCGACGCCCTACCATCCCCCGCCTCGGACGGAGCCAAGTCCATGCGAACGCGTCAGACCGTCCTCGTCCTCACCCTCTTTTTCCTCCTGGGCGTCTTTGTCGCCCGCCTGCCGGCGACCGTTGCCCAGTTCAGCGGAAACTACGAGTTCTTCGACCCCATCATCGACGTCTACTCCGTCATCGACCGCGCCTACGTCGATGAGCCCGACCGCGCCAAACTCCAGATCGGCGCCATCAACGGCATGCTCGAAGCCCTCGGCGACCCCTACACCGAGTTCGTCCCCCCCGCCGACCGCGCCCTGTTCCAGAAGGAGATCACCGGCCAGTTCGTCGGCATCGGCGCCGAGGTCGTCACCGAGGGCGGCTACCTCACGATCGTCTCCCCCCTCGAGGACTCCCCCGCGATCGCCGCCGGCATCCGCCCCGGCGACAAGATCATCGAGGTCGACGGCGTCTCCACCCTCAACAAGTCCGTGGACGAGTGCGTCCGGATGCTCACCGGCGAGCCCGGCACCCAGGTCACCGTCACCGTCCAGCGTGCCGGCTCCGATCCCCTGACCATCACCATCACCCGCGGCCACATCGTCCCCCGCGCCGTCCGCGGCGTGCACCGCCACGTCCCCGCCAGGCCCGCCGCCAACGGCGAGAAAGCCCCCGTCTGGGACTACTGGCTCGACGAGGAGCGCAAGATCGCCTACATCCGCCTCACGCAGTTCACCCCCACCGCCGCCGACGAACTCACCGCCGCCCTCCGGCAGATCAACGCCGACCAGCCCGGCGCCGTCGGCGGCCTCATCCTCGACCTCCGCGGCGACCCCGGCGGCGTCCTCGAGGGCGCCCTGGCCGTCGCCGACCTGTTCCTCAAGGAGGGCGTCATCGTCTCCGTCAAGGGCCGCCAGGGTCCAGGCGGCGGCGCCCGCGACGAGGTCTACACCGCCAAAGGTCCCGGCACCCTCCCCGACTTCCCCATGATCGTCCTGGTCAACGGAGCCAGCGCCTCGGCCTCCGAGATCGTCGCCGGCGCTCTCTCCGACCACGGCCGCGCGATCGTCCTGGGCACGCGCACCTTCGGCAAGGGGCTCGTGCAGGCCGTGCAGACCCTTCGCCGCCCCATGTACGGCGGCGCTGCCGGCGCACAACTCAAGTTCACCAGCCAGCGCTACTACCTCCCATCCGGCCGCCTCATCCACCGCACGGATGACGCCACCACCTGGGGCGTCGATCCCACCCCCGGCTTCTACGTCCCGCTCACCGCCGACGAGCAACTCGCCCGCATCCTCGAGCGCCGCGCCCGCGACGTCCTCCAGGTCGCCGATGAGCCGCACGAGTCGGCGCAGACCGTCGGCGGCGACACGCCCCGCTGGGCCGACCCGGACTGGCTCGAGAACTCCCTCAAGGACAAACAACTCGCCCAGGCCCTCCGCGCTATGCGCGAGCGCCTCGCCACCGGCGAGTGGAAGCCCGTCTCGGACGAGGTGCCCCCCGAGCAGCAGGCCGGGGCGATCACCGCGACCGAACTTCGCAACCTCCAACTCGGCCGCGAGCGCATGCTCCGCGAACTCGCCCGCATCGAGCGGCGCATCGAGACCCTCGGGTCCACACTCGCCGGCGACGAAGTTCCCGCCGACCGCCGCTTCGACCTCTGGCCCGATGACACCCCGATCGTCGGCGGCCGTATCCAGGTCTACGACAAGAACGGCAACCTCGTCGCCACGCTCAACGTCACCGACCAGAACCTCGAGCGCTGGCTCATCGACGCGGGCGTCGAGCCCGCGGAAACCCAGGCCGGCGGCAAGGCCGACGCCGATACCGCCGACACAGACGACGCGACCGCCCAGCCCGCGCCCCAGCCGTGAGCCCCTCTCCCGCCGACAGACGCGACCTGATCCTCGGCATCGAGACCAGCTGCGACGAGACCGCGGCCGCCGTCGTCCGCCGCGGCCGGCCCGGTCACGGCGCAACCGTGCTCTCCAACATCATCGCCTCGCAGAACGAACTCCACGCCGAGTACAAGGGCGTCGTCCCCGAGATCGCCAGCCGCGCCCACGCCGAGCGCATCCTCCCCATCGTCCGCGAGGCCCTCTCGCAGGCCGGCGTCTCGCTCCGCGACATCGACGCCATCGCCGTTGGCAACAAGCCCGGCCTCATCGGCTCGCTGCTCGTCGGCGTCGCCGCCGCCAAGGCCCTCGCGTGGTCGCTGCGCATCCCCATCATCGGCGTGGACCACGTCCGCGCGCACCTCTACGCCGGCTGCCTCGACGCCCCGCTCCCTGACTTCCCCGCCTTGGGCCTGGTGGTCAGCGGCGGGCACACGTCCCTCTACCACTGCCCCTCCATCACGCAGGCCACCCGCCTGGGCTCGACGATCGACGACGCCGTCGGCGAGGCCTACGACAAAGCCGCCACAATCCTGGGGCTCCCTTTCCCCGGCGGCCCCAACCTCGACCGCCTCGCCCAGCGCGGCGACGCGAGCCGCTCCCCCACCCGCTTCCCCATCAGCCGCCTCGGCCGCGACTCTCTCGACTTCTCTTTCTCCGGCCTCAAGACCGCTCTGCTCTACGCCGTCCGCGGCGTCCCGGCTCGGCCCGGCGAGCCGCAGCCCCCTCCGCCCGACCTCGACGACCAGGCCCGCGCCGACCTCGCCGCCGCATTCCAGCGGGCCGCGGTCGGCGCTGTCACGCTCAAACTCGAGCGGGCCCTCGACCGGCATCCGGACTGCCGCACGCTCTTGGTCGGCGGCGGCGTGAGCGCCAACTCCCTCCTCCGCACCGAACTCACCCGTCTCGGGCAGGAGCGAGGCCTCGACGTGCGCCTGCCCAAGATGGCCTACTGCCTCGACAACGCCGCCATGATCGCCGGCCTCGCCCACCACCTCCTCGATGAGCGAGACTGGACCACCGACCCGCTCACCATGACCGCAGAGCCAACAACCGCCTTCTGAACCTTCCCGTCCACACACTCCCGTGCCCCACACCCGCCCCACGCCCGCTCCCCCGCCCGAACCCTGGCATCACCCCGCGTGCCTGCCGGATGAGGAACTGCTCAAGCAGTGCACGATCCAGCGCGGCCGCGCTTCCGGCCCCGGTGGCCAGCACCGCAACAAGGTCGAGACCGAAGTCCAGATCACCCACACCCCCACCGGCATCCAGGCCCACGCCGGCGAGCGCCGCAGCCAGGCCGAGAACAAGCGAGTTGCCCTCCGGCGCCTGCGCCTCGCGCTTGCGATCAACTTCCGCGCCGCGGTCCCTCTCGGCGAGATCGGCTCCCCCCTCTGGCGCTCCCGCGTCCGCGGCGGCAAGATCGCCCTCAACCCCGATCACCACGACTACCCATCCATGCTCGCGGAGGCCATGGACGTCATCGCCGCCGCCAACTGGGACCTCCGCAAAGCGGCCCTCCGCCTCGACGTCACGCCAACCCAACTCCTCCGTCTGATCAAAGACGAACCCCACGCCCTCGACCGCCTCAATCGCGAACGCGCCGCGATTGGCCTGCACCCGCTGCGCTAAGCCCCCCGTCATGACCAAACGGAGCCCTTCGCGCGAGCGACGGGCTCCGTTTCGACACGATGGATGCTAATCCCCATACCGTTCCCGCAACTTCGGACTCAGGCGCAACAACAGGTGCACGCGCTCGGTCTCATCCACCCAATCCTGCAACGTCGCGGCAACTTCCTCCGCCGGCACCTCCGCCCCCGGCAGCGGACACGCCGCCCCCAGTTGCTTCGCCGCCATCGCCCGGTATCGCGCCAGCGTCCGATCCCCCAGCAGCGACACGAACTCGTGGTCCTCGTTCATATAGATCACGGTTGGCACGCGCAACCCGCCGCAGATCTTCACCTGCTCGGCCAGATCGACATGCTCATCCCGGTCGAGAAACCGCAGGTCGATCCGCTCCGGATTCGCCGCCGCGATTGCCGCCAGCATCGGGCACTGCGCAACGCAATCTCCGCACCACGTCCCCGACAGCACGAGGATGTTGATCCGCCGCGTGAACGACCCGATCAACTGCCGCTGCGTCTCCGTCAGTTTCACGCGTGCCGCCGCCGCGGCCCACGCCTCGCGGTGCTGCGGCTTGCCGGTCTCCACGTACGCCCCGTACCCCAGCCCGGCGGCGAACTTG
>CALAFV010000175.1 GCA_937891445.1 uncultured Phycisphaerales bacterium
GGTGCATGCCCTTGACCTCCAGGGGCAGGTGCTCGGTGGCCTCGCGGCGCATGACGCGGAGGGAGCAGCCGGTGTCGCGGATGGAGTCGCCGAGGATCATGCGCCGGAAAACCCGCCCCACCACCGAGCCCGCCTGGCGGATCCAGGGGTCGCCCGCGCGGCGGGCGGCGGAGCGGTCGCCCTGCACGAAGTCGGCGCCCGTCCGTTCCATGTGCTCGATCATGCGGGGCAGGTCGGCGGGGTCGTTCTGGAGGTCGGCGTCGAGCACGCCGATCAGGCGGCCCCGCGCGGCGGCGAAGCCCACCTTGAACGCGGCGGACTGGCCGTTGCCCCCGCCCGCGGGGGGCGTGGGCAGGCTGATGAGGCGGAGCCAGGGGCGCTCGTGCATGAGGTCGCGCACACGCTGGGCGGTGGCGTCCGTCGAGGCGTCGTCGATGATGAGGAACTCGAAGGCGAGCCCGGTCGGGGCGAGGGCGGCGCCGACCTGCTCGACGAGCGGCGCGACGTTGTCCGCCTCGTCGCGCGCGGGGGCCACGACCGTCAGGTCGATGGATGCTTCGGGCCGGGATGCGGTGGCGTGTGGCGGCATGCGTCGTGCGTGGGCCCGGCGGTCGGGGCTACCCCCCGGCGGGCCGCTCGCGGGGCCGGGGGTCTAGAATGATTCCAAGTTTCGATTCAATGACCCCAGGCGAGGCAGTCTATGCACTTCCGACGCAGCGACCACGACCACGGCCCGGCGACCGTCAAGGTCAAGTACGTCCTGGAAAACCCGGACGGCATGATCGACGAGGACCACTTCACGGGGTCCGACCCGACGGCCCGGGAGCACGAGTTCATGGCCGCCAAGGGCGAGCACCTGCTGGAGGTCGCCCTGGAGCACGGGATCAACATCGAGCACGCCTGCGGCGGGGTCTGCGCCTGCTCGACCTGCCACGTCTACATCGATAAGGGGATGGAGCTGCTGTCCGAGGCCGAGGAGGAGGAAGAGGACCGCGTGGAGGAGGCCCCCGGTCTGGAGCGGAACAGCCGCCTGTCCTGCCAATGCATCATCCAGAAGGACGGCGAGATCGTGGTGCGGGTGCCGGCTTGGAACCGCAACGCGGTGAAGGAAGTGCCGCACTAAGGCTCGGCGATCTCAGCAGCGAAAGACGGCCCGGCGACGACGCTGGGCCTTCTTTGTTCCTGGAGGTCAGAAGACGGTACGCAGAGGCCGCGTAGCGAAGCCGCGCAGAGGTGCGGAGGCCCGAACCGCACGGATGTCTGCGCACCGATCATGAAGAATATGCCCTTTTTCGCCTTTCTCGTACAAAAAGGGGTTGATACACCGCCCCCGGCTACGGTATCTTCCGCACCGAGGGGGCCCTTATGCACAGGGCTTTTCCACAACTCATCGCTCGGCACGCGCTCGCGGGCGTGTTTGGCCTCGCGCTCGCATCCAAACTGCGCGATCCCCCGGGCTGACGGAGCCTCTGCGTCTGGGGCTGGGGCTTGACGCGACCGCGGCGGGGCTGCTGTTCGTGCTGGTGGTTTGCGTTCTTGCCGCGTGCATCGGCGCCCTGGTGCTGTGGCGCACGCGGGCCGGACTGCTCCTTGCCGGCGGGTTCTTCGTGTGCGGCGCCGCCTACGCGGTCCTTCTCCAGACACGCGGCTGGACCGGCTCGTGCGGGTGCGGCGTCGCGACAGTCGCGGATTCCTCAAACCCGCTCATCCGTCATGCGTACCAGAACGCGGCGTGCGCCGCGCTCTGCCTGTTCCTCGGATTTCGGGCCAAGCCCGAAGGAGATATCAGTCATGGCGAAACGCAACTCAAAGCTTGATCTGATAGCGGCGGTGCTGCTGGTGGGAACGGTCACGACGATGGTGGTGGCGCAGGTCTTACCGCCGCCCGTACCCGTTCAGCAGCCGTGTCCCGGCGGCGTTTTCACTTTCCCTGATGGGACCACGGTGCCTTACGATGCGATGTGGTGCCCTTGGGACAAGCGCTGTGCCGTGGCTGGTACCTTCGTTGCCCCGAACTTCTACTTCGTTCAGCCTTACTGTGCACCCGCGCCCGTCTAAAGCACCATGAACCGCGAGCATCTCAAACTTGCCTTGCTTGTCCTAGGGATCGCGGTGATGGTCGTTTTCGCGGGGGTGCGTGTGTGGCCCCATGTGCAGGCACGAGGCCCAGCGGAACAGTTCCCCGGACAGCGCGAACTGGAACGGACCGTCAAGAACGCGGTCGTGCCGACCTATGACGACGAATCGCTCGCGGCGGGCGTGGAAGACCTCAGGGGCCGCGCGGACGGAACGGTC
>CALAFV010000176.1 GCA_937891445.1 uncultured Phycisphaerales bacterium
CCTCACAGCACACAACATCACATGAAGGCGGCGCGGACGCACGGCGCCTTGCTGTGTGCTGTGTGCTGTGTGCTGTGTGCTGTCAGAACGGAATGTCGTCGTCAGCAATCGGCTCGTAGCCGTCGGCCGCGGCGGGCCTGGCCGCGGGGCGCGGGGCAGTGCTGCTGGTGCGCGTGGGGCGGGAGGCGTAGCCGCCCTCATCCCCCCCACCACCACCGCCACCGCCCTTGGAGTCGATGAACTGGAAACTCTCGACGACGACGCGGAGTTTGGACTGCTTGTTGCCTTCCTTGTCGGTCCACTGGTCGAGTTTGAGGCGGCCCTCGATGAAGACCGGCCGGCCCTTGGAGAGGTACTGGGCCATGACCTCGGCGGTCTTGCCCCAGGCCTCGCAGTCAACGAAGGTCACCTCCTCGCGGTTCTCGCCGTCGGCGGTGCGGAAGCGCCGGTTGACGGCGATCCCGAGGTTCGCGACGGCCTGGTTGGACTGCGTGTGACGCAGTTCCACGTCGCGGGTGAGGTTCCCCATCAGCAAGACCTTGTTGAAACTGCCGGCCATTTGCCTGCTCCTGAAAAGAGGTCGAGGGCGCCGCCGAGCGTACCACAAGGCACGGCCTCGGGGCACGGCCCCTTGGTCGGGTCATGTTAGCAGATCGGTGGGGTGGGGGCAAGGCCTCCCCGCCGCCCCGCGCGTTCATGTCGTGTTGATGGCCAGCCCACAGGAAGTTCCCGCACGCCTCCGGTTGCGGGCACTCAACCGGTTGCGTGCCTTTCTTCGCGCAAACACGGAGTGGCGGCCGCGGTGCCGATCTTCATCATCGGCATCCGTGCGCACACGGGCGGCCCAGAGCGGCCGCCCGTGGCACCCGATCTTCGTGCCGGCCAGCCGACCTCAGCCCTGCTGCTCTTCGGCGCCGGCCGCCGCGGGCTGCGGCTGCTGCTCCTCCTGCGCGGGCTTGGGCGCCGGGGCGCGCTCGGCGCGGAGGCGGGCCTCGGTCTCCAGTTCCTTCTGGCCGTCGGCGGCCTTCATCTCGTCGAGGGTCAGGTGGTCGGCACGGGTGATCAGGTGCCGCATGATCTTCTCGGAGAGGTTGCAGGAGCGCTCGATCTGGGCGAGGTTGCGGGCGTTGCAGGAGAAGTAGACGAGGATGTACACGCCGCGCTTCTGCTTGTCGATCTCGTAGGCGAGGCGGCGCTCGTCCCACTTCTTCATCGCGATGATCTGGGCGCCGGCCTTGTCGAGGATCTCGCGGATGTGCGCGATCGCGCCGCCCAGGTCGGCGGCGGTGGCCTGGCTGAACAGGAACATGGCTTCGTAGTTGTTGATGCGGGTCTCGGCCATTGGGGGTACCTTTCGGGTAACTCAGGGGTGGGTGTTCGGGGCTCTGTGTCCGTTTCGTTCGTTTATGAGGCGGCGGGCTGGGGCGAGGTCGGCGGCGGCGATTCGCCGGGTGGGGTGGGCGGAGCCGGCGGGGCCTTCCGCGGCGGCTTGGGACGCGGGGGCGGGGCGTTGAACCGGTTCATCGCCGGTTCGATCCCCTCGGCGACGAACATCTCCGCGGCGTCGGCCGCCTTGTCGAGAGCCGCGGCGATGAGGGGCTCCTGCTCGGAAGTGAAGCGGCCCAGGACGTAGTCGGCCTGATCCATGAAGGGGGGCGAGGCGTCCACGCCGATGCGCAGACGCGGGTAGGACTTCGAACCCAGGGCCCGCTCCACGTCGGTGAGCCCGTTGTGGCCGCCGGCGCCGCCCGAGGCCCGCAGGCGGATCGTGCCGCACGGGAGGGCGACGTCGTCGGTGATCACCAGCAGGTCCTGCGTGAAGTCGATCTTGTAGAAGCCAACCGCGGCGGCGACGGAGCGGCCGGAGAGGTTCATGTAGGTGACGGGCTTGAGCAGCAGGCAGCGCTCGCCGCGGATCTGCGCCTCCCACGTGAGCCCGTCGAAACGGGCCTTGGCGGTCGCGTTGCTCGCCCCCGGCAGGTGGCGGCTGAGAAGGCGGTCGATGACCATGTACCCGGCGTTGTGCCGGGTCTTCTCGTACTCCTTGCCGGGATTGCCGAGGCCAACGAGCAACTTCATGGGACAGGCAATGGGGAATAGGCAATGGGCAACGGGGTGAAGGCAATGAGCGCAGGACGAGCGCATCGCACGCTCTCTTCCATTGCCCATTGCCCAATGCCCATTGCCTCGCCGCTCACTTCTTCTTCTCGCCGCCGGCCTTCTTGTCGCCACCGGCGCCCTCCTCGGGCTTCTTGGCGGTGATGACCTCGGGCTGGGCGGCCTCGGCGGAGACGGCCGCGGCCTCCGGGCTGGCGACCTGCTCCTTCTGGATGAGGACCTGCGCGACGACCGCGTGCGGGTCGGTCAGCAGACGCATCGTCTCCGAGGGGAGTTTCACGTCGGCGGCGGTGATCTGGTGGCCGACGTCGAGGTTGGAAATGTCCACGTCCACGTGGTCGGGCAGTTCGGTGACGCGGCACTCGATCTCCAGTTCGGTCACCGGGTGCATGAGGATCGCGCCGGCGGTCTTGAGGCCGACGGCGTCGCCGATCAGGTTGATGTGCACCTTGGTGTGGACGCGCTGGTTGAGGTCCACGCGGACGAAGTCGGCGTGGACGATGTTGGTGCCGAGGTAGTCGAACTGCAGGTCGGTGAGCAGGACGACCTGGCCCTCGTCGATGTCGGCGGTGCCGGGCATGTCGAGTTTGAAGACCTTCTCGCCCTTGGTGATGTGGGCGAGGGCCTCGCGGGCGTCGAGGGCGATGGGGACCGGCGGGCGGCCGTGGCCGTAGACGATCGCCGGGAGTTTGCCGGCGGCGCGGGCGCGCTGGGCGTAGCGCGAACCGAGGCGTTCGCGCTTCACGGCGGCAAGGACGGGCTGCTTCTCGTGCATGACTGAAACTCCGAGAGGGGGTGCTGTGTTCTAACGCTTCACGCCCGAGGTCTGGCGGAACAGGGCGCTGATCGACATGTTGTGGTGCGTGCGGTGGATCGCCTCGGCCAGCAGCCGGCTGACGCACAACTGCACGAGCTTGTGGCGGATCGGCTCGACGCGCGGGCCGTCGGGGATCGTGTTGGTCGTGACGACGCGGCTGATGGGGCTGTCGGAGAGCCGCTGGAGGGCCGGGCCGACGAGCACCGGGTGCGTCGCCGCGGCGATGACCCTGGCGGCGCCGTGCTGGGTGACGACGCGGGCGGCCTCGGTGACGGTGCCGGCGGTCGTGATCATGTCGTCGAACATGAGAACCGCCTTGCCGCG
>CALAFV010000177.1 GCA_937891445.1 uncultured Phycisphaerales bacterium
GAGCGGGCGATCGGGGAAGCCATCATCGAGGACCTCGGGGACGCCGGCGTGCCGCGGCGGGCGATTCGCTTTGACAACGCCAAGAAGCGGATCCCGCTGCCGACCGAAACAGGCAACCTCGTCGCGAAACTCGCCGGGACGCGCCGCGGACCGGCCTTGGCCTTCGCGACGCACCTGGACGTCGTCCCCATCTGTGCCGGCGCCAGACCCAAGCGCAGGAACGGCCGCATCGTCCCGCAGGGCAGGACGGGTCTCGGCGGCGACAACCGCACGGGGTGCGCGGTGCTTTCGACGCTTGCGCAAACACTTCTGGAGCACGACCTGCCGCACCCGCCGATCACGCTCCTGTACACCGTGCGAGAGGAGACAAGCCTGCTGGGGTCGCGCTACCTCGACCCCGGGGCACTCCGGGGCGTCTCCATGTGCTTCAACGTGGACGGCATGCTCGCGGGCGACCTGATCACCGGTGCAGTGGGGGGACAGACCTGGGACGCCCAGATTCACGGCAAGGCCGCCCACGCCGGCGTAGCGCCCGAGAAGGGCATCTCTTCGACCCTCGTGGCGTCGATCGCGCTCGCCGACGCCGCTCGCCACGGCTGGTTCGGCAAGGTCGCAAAACGCGGCGGCCGCGGGACGAGCAACGCCGGCATCTTCGCCGGCCGCGACGGCGGGCCGGCGGGCGACGCCACGAACGTCGTGACCGACTACGTTCACATCACCGGCGAGACCCGCAGCCCCGATGCCGACTTCGCCGCCACCATCACCGAGGCGTACCGGGACGCATTCACGAAAGCCGCCAAGACGGTCAAGGACGACCGTGGCGGCACGGCGAAAGTCCAGTTCGAGGGCCGTGAGATTTACCCGCCGTTCAACCTCGACAACGGCTCCGAGGCGGTCGCGCGGGCCAAGGAAGCGGCCAGGTCGATAGGCCTCAAGCCCCGCACCATCTTCTCCAACGGCGGGTTGGACGCGAACTGGCTCGTCGAGCACGGCGTCCCGACCGTCACCTTCGGCGCCGGGCAGCACGAGATCCACACGGTCAACGAGTACGTGGACATCGGCGAGTTCATCGACGGCTGCCGCATGGCCGTTGCGCTCGCGACGCTCGAGTAGCGCACAGGGGCGGGGAGGCGACATGGTCCGCGAGGCGAACCGTCGAGTGCATGAGCCGGTTGATCCCGGGTACGTCTCGACCGGGCACTTGCCGCCGCCGGATCTTGTGCAGGCGCTCGTGGACGAGGCGTACAGGCGCTTCAAGTCCAACACCGACGGGCACAACGCCGAGGTCTACCCCGCTCTCGCCCGCGTCCCGAGCGACCTGTTCGGGATCTGCGTCGCGGGAATCGACGGCAGCCTCTTCTCCGCCGGCGACGCGACACACGACTTTCCGATCATGAGCGTCTCCAAGCCCTTCGTCTTCGCGCTGGTCTGCGACGCCATCGGCGCGGAGGAGGCAAGACGCCGAATCGGCGTCAACGCTACGGGGCTCCCCTTCAACTCGCTCGCGGCGGTCGAGCGGGCCGAAGATGGCCGCACCAATCCGATGGTGAACCCCGGCGCGATCGCGACTACCAACCTGGCGCCGGGAGACGACGCCGCGTCGAAGTGGCGGTTCATCCACCGCGGGCTCTGCCGCTTCGCGGGACGAACGCTGGCAATCGACGAGGAGGTCTACGACTCCGCATCGCGGACCAACCACCAGAACCAGAGCATCGCGCGCCTGCTGCGGGCGCTGAACCGGATCGACATGGAGCCTGCCGCGGCGGTGGACCTCTACACGCGGCAGTGCTCGCTGAGCGTCAGCGCCGCCGATCTCGCCGTCATGGGCGCCACGCTTGCCGACGGCGGCGTCAACCCGATGACCGGTGAGCGCGTCGTCAGCGCCGCGGCATGCCACTGCGCCCTGGCCGTCATGGTGACCGCGGGGCTGTACGAGACCTCCGGCGACTGGCTCTACCAGGTCGGGCTCCCCGGCAAGAGCGGGATCGGGGGCGGGATCGTCACGGTCTCCCCCGGCAAGGGAGGGCTCGGCACGTTCGCGCCACCGCTCGACAGTGCCGGCAACAGCGTGAAGGGCCAACTCGTCGCGCGGTTCCTCTCGCAGCACCTCGGCATGGACTTGCTCGCTTCGAGGCCCGCCGATCGCGCCGCCGCTACCCAGCCCGGCGCGCCGGCGACGAAGCAACCGGCGCCGCCGAACGGCCGACCCGTGCGAATCGAACGCGACAGCCTCGGCCCATTGGAAGTCCCCGCCGACGCCTATTGGGGCATCAACACGGCCCGGGCGCTGGAGAACTTCCCGATCAGCGGGCGGCCGATCTCCGAGTACCGCGACCTCATCGTCGGGCTCGCGTGTGTGAAGCAGGCCGCCGCTCGTGCCAACGCCGAGATCGGCGCCCTGGCCCCGGAGAAGGCCCGCCTCATCGACGCCGCGTGTGAGGAGATTCGGCGCGGCGGCCTGCTCGACCAGTTCGTCGTAGACATCATGCAGGGCGGCGCCGGCACCTCGACGAACATGAACGCCAACGAGGTGATCGCCAACCGCGCGCTTGAACTGGCGGGCCACCCCAGGGGGCGCTACGACCTGATCGACCCCAACGATGACGTCAACCGCAGCCAGAGCACCAACGACGTCTACCCGACCGCTGTCAGGATCGGGCTGTGCACGGCGCTGGAGCGGCTGCTCGCGGAACTGGCCCGTCTCGCCGGGGCGTTCCGCGACAAGGGCGCCCAGTTCGCTGGCATCGTCAAGGTTGGCCGAACCCAACTCCAGGACGCCGTGCCGATGACGCTCAAGCAGGAGTTCGACGCGTTCGCCGCGACGCTCCTCGAAGATCACGCACACCTCGAGCGCGTGCTGCGCCGGCTCTGGGAAGTCAACCTCGGGGGCACGGCGATCGGCACGGGCATCGCCGCCGATCCGGGCTACGCCGCCGCCGCCGCGCGGCACCTGTCCCAGATCACGGGCTACGACATCGTCACCGCGCCCGACCTCATCGAGGCCACCACCGACGTCGGCGCGTTCATGGACCTCTCCAGCGCCCTGCGTCGAACGGCCGTGAAACTGTCGAAGATCTGCAACGACCTGCGGCTGCTCTCCTCCGGGCCGCAAGCCGGTCTGGGCGAGATCCGCCTGCCGCCGCGCCAGGCCGGGTCGAGCATCATGCCGGGAAAGGTGAACCCCGTCATCCCCGAGGCCGTCAACTCGGTCGCGTTCACGGTCGTGGGACACGACGTCACGGTTGGCCTGGCGGCGGAGGCTGGTCAACTCCAACTCAACGCCTTCCTGCCGGTTATGGCCCACGCCCTCTTCGAAAGCCTGGACTGGATGACCGCCGCAATGGCGACGTTGCGTGTCAACTGCGTCACTGGCATCGCCGCCAACCGGGAGCGTCTGGCCGCGCAGGTCGGCTCGTTCGTGGGCGTGGTCACGGCGCTCATCCCGCATATCGGCTACAAGCGCGCCGGCGAACTCGCCAGGAAGGCGCTGGAGACCAACGCGAGGATCGCTGACCTGGTCGCCGAGTCTGGCATCCTCTCGCGCGAGCAGGTTGCGTCGCTGATGTCCCCGGAGCGTCTGGCTGGCGAGAGCGCGCCGCCCGGCGGCGGCGCCCGGGAGTAAGGCCGGACCGCCGGCCGCGGAGTGGTCATGGGCGCCGTGCTGATCAACCTGTTCCCGATCGTGGTCGGCGCGGCGATCGTCCCGCTGTGGCTCACACTGACGCTCCTGGTCCTCCAGGGTCCGGACGGCGCCGTGCGGGCAGGGGCGTTCGCCGCGGGCGCCATGACGATGCGGCTGGTCCAGGGGGCGCTCTTCGGCTACATCTTCGCGGCCGAGCCCGACGCCGACAGGGTGGCAGGGTCGGACCTCATCGTCTCCGCGCTGATGCTGCTCATCGGCATCGTGCTCCTGGTCACCTTCGTGTGCACGCTCTTCGGGCAGGAGGACCCCGACGCTCCGCCACCCGGCTGGCTGGCCCGCGCCGGCAGCCTGTCCGCACCGGTCATGTTCGGCGTGGGAGCGGCGCTGATGGCCCTGTCCGTCAAGCAGTGGGTCTTCACGCTCTCCGCCATCGCCATCATCAACGACGCGGAAGTGGGCCGGCCCCGATCCGTGCTGGCGTATCTCGTGTTCGTTGTCACGGCGCAAGCACTGGTCCTGGCGCCGGTCATCTACAGCGTGGCGTCGCCATCGAGGGCTCGCACGATGCTCGAGGCGGCGCAGCGATGGATCGAGCGCAGCGGGCGCGGGCTGACCATCGCGGTGTCGCTGGGCTTCGGCGTGCTGTTCCTCTGGCTGGGCCTCGCCGGCGTGACCGCCAAACACGAGCCCGAGGAACCGCCACCGCCCGGGTTTCAAAAGGCCGCCGCGGCCCCTGGGGCGCAGGTGTGACCGAAGCGTGGGGGAACCCCGGCACAGTCCCGGGGTTCCCCGGCGCCGGTTCGGACCCGCGTGCGACAACTCATGAGTGAGCGTTGATCCGGCGCCACACTGCGGGAATGTACCGATTCTGGGCGCCACGGCTGGGTTTGCGCGAGCGCCGCGGTACCCTCCCGCTATGACGACTCGGCGCGGCCCGAGGCTGTGCTCCGTCCATCCCCGCCTCCTCGTGCCGTTCGGACTACTCGCGTCCGCGTGGCCCTCCGTCGCCCAGCCGCCCACACGCGAACCCCAGTCAGCGCCCCAGGCCGAGCCCGCACCGGAGCCCGTCCTGCGTCTGCGGCTCACGCCCGCGACAGACCCGGTGAAGCCGCTCGCGTTCGACATCGGCGCGCCGGTCCCGGCCAAGGGCGAGTGGTTCGAGATCGAGCCCCCCGACAGCACCGAGGCGGAACTGGACGAACTCTACGAGCCGCACGTTGGCATCATCCGGATCCCACTTCTCGACGACATCGGCGAGTTCTTCCGCACCGGCGGCGAGCGCCTCGAGGATGCCACCGGCTTGCGTCTCGGCTTCGCGTACACGATGGTCTTCCTCCAGGCCAGCGCCGGCCCGGGCGACCGCAGCGGCGCATCCGGCGACATCGACTTCCTTGGCGATTGGACCTTCCTCGGGCGCGGGACCTCGGACACCGGCCGCCTCATCTTCTCCGCCGAGTACCGGTTCCGCGCAGGCTCGCAGCCGGCCTCCGCCGTCGGTCCCGAGATCGGCGTGATCAGCGCCCCGATCGGCGGGTTCAACGACCGCGGCTGGGCGTGGCGCGACCTGCACTACCAGCAGCGCCTGCTCGACGACCACCTCCGCTTGCTCCTCGGCCGGGCCGACCCATCCGAGATCGTCGGCTCCTACCGCATGCAGAGCATCAACAACTCCTTCATGAACCGCGCGTTCTCCGCCAACGCGCCCATCCCCTTCCCCGGGCACGGCATCACTGCGAGCGTGACGGCGCGGCCATCTGACGACTTCTACGCCACCATCGGTGCTTCCAACGGCTACGGCCGCACCACCCTCATCACGATCGACCAACTCTTCGAGGAGTGGGACCTCTTCTACTTCGCGGAGGCCGGCTACACGCCCGACATCCACGGCACGCTCAGCGGCCGCTACGCCGTGACGCTCTGGTACATGGACTCCCGCCCCGAACTGTCCCTCCCGAGCGATCGGGGCATTTCGCTCATCGCCGAGCAGGACCTGAGCGACTGGCTGTACGCCTTCGCCCGATACAGCTACGCGGACGAGGCGCTCGAGCGCATCCGCAACACCTTCCAGGTCGGCGCCGGCGTCCGCGGCCTGCTCGGCAGCCCGGACAACCTTGCGGGGCTCGCGTTCGGTTTCATTGATCCCAGGAACGAAGACCTCCGCGACGAGAAGGTCATCGAACTGTTCCAACGCTTCCAACTCACGCGGCACTCGGAGTTGACGCTGGACGGCCAGTTCATCATCGACCCCGCCAGCGCGTCCGGCGACGATGCGCTGTTCGTGTTCGGCGTGCGCTACCGGCTGGCCTTCTGAGCGGCGGTCCGCGGCCGCAGCCGCAGGCGGCGACGGCCCGGATAAGGGATGCCGTTGATCACACGACGTGCGACCGGGCCGGAGGCAGAGAGTCCGCCTGGAGGTCACGATTCCACCGCCCAACACCGGCCACATCACGCCGCCGGCGCCCCGTGCCGATCCATCGACTCCAGCAACTGTTCCAGCGGACGGTGATCAACCCTGATCAGCCCGCGGTTGGGCTGGTCCAGGTCCACCACCGCGCTGAACACGAGCACCATCAGCAGCACCAGCGCGTCCCACAGAATCCAGTTCCGCCGGCCCACCTGCCCGGACGAGTGCCCCATCAGGAACCCGGTCACCATCACGCTCAGAACCAGCAAGACAAGCAGGGCGGCGGGCATCTGGTTCCGCACCGCCGCGGCACGCTCCTTCTCCGTGCTGCTGGCCCGGCTCGCCGCTTCCAGCAGTCGCGAGAGTCGTTCGGGCTTCTCCTCCCTCGCAAACGCAGCCGATGCGATGTCCCACAGCGTGCCCACCGCGCTGTCGATCTCCGCGCTGATGCGTCGGTAGGTCCCCCGGTCGGTGCTCTCGCGGAACAGCCGTAGCCGCGCTTCCACGGCGGACCGCACGGCGCTCAGGAGCCGCCCCCGGTCCGGCTCCGGCAGCAGGTCGGCCATCTCGCGGCACGCGCCCAGCGCCTGCGCCTCCCGCACGACGATCTGTGTCCGCTCCTCGAACCGCGCAAGGGCCATCCCGTACGAGAACGCCAGCACCAGCCCGCCCAGCCCCAGGATCGCCCCCTTGATGGCGCCGCTCGCGTCCAGCGCAATCTGCGTCCGGTCCGATTCCTCGCACCGACGGCCACAACGGAACCCTGCCTCCGTCGCCGCGGCGATCAGAAGAAGGACGCCGGCGGGAATCAGCCACATCGGCGCCGCGTTCACGAAGGCCATGCAACACCCCCCGGACTACCGGGCGTACCGCCCAACCCATGACCGGACGCCCGCAGGCCACTCTAGCGGCGGGCGAACCGGCGGCGCCGTGGCCGACCCACGGCGCGTGGCTCCCGAACAAATGCCGCGCTATGGTGGACCCCGGCGGGCCTTCCATAACAGGGGTTTCTTCGGTACGTTCCAGAAGGCCATGCCCTGAGTTGCCGGAAACAGGAGTCTGCTTGTGCCTGAGGTGCCTATGGGCCGCCTGCTCTCCATCGCTGCCGCCGCGCCCCTCGTGCTTGCCGGCTGCGGGCGGTCGCGCGTGCTGGAAGCTCCGGCCTTGGAACTGCGGACCTCCCACCAACTCGGCGGTCCTCTGGGAGTCGCGACGGCCGCGGAGGCGCCGGCCCTGGGAGCGCTCGCGGTCACGGTGGAGGGGGTCGCGGTCGAGCGGCTGCCGGAAGACTGGGGCGAGCCGGTCGCATCGAGCGCATCGCTGATCACTGGCCCGCGGAGCACGCCGCGGGCGGCGATGGCGTCGATTGCCGAGGTGCTCCGCCTCCTGCCCGAAGGGTTCGACCTCGCCGGGTCCGAGGCGGCGGAGGTCGTTGGTTCCACAGTACCGATGCGCTCAGAGACGGTGCTCGTGCCCGCGGGTACGTCCGTCGGAATCGACCTCGGACCGCCGGGAGACGATGCGGAGCCGCTCGTGCGCTTCATCATCGCCGCTCCCGGCGAGGGCCTGCCCCAACTCGCGATCAGTGCACTGGGCGAGGATCCGGACGCCGATGCAGGCATCCAGGGTGAACGCCGGACGATGCTGATCCCCTGGCCGCTGGCGGAGAGCACAGGCCGCTTCGGCTTTGCCCTCCCCGCCGCGCCACATCGAGGGCTCGGCCGGCCGACAGTGTGGACCTTCACGATCGACGCCGTCCCGCAGGACTCCGAGGCCGCGGCCGAGGCGGCCGGGATCGCGGCGGCGCTGCGGGAGTCCGGCACTTCTGCTCCCAGCGGCAGCGCCCACGAGGCTCTGGCCGCGACACTCCGCGGCGCAACCGACCCCGCCCGCCTGCGGTCCACCCTGGCCCTCGTGGCGCTGAGCGTCGGCGCACATGTCGCGGGTGAAGCGGCGGTGCTGTTCGTGGACGACTCGATCCCGGTGCTCGCGCAGGCCGTTGCGTCCGCGCTGGAGCAGGCTTCACCGGACGCCGCGCCGGGGAGCCTCGGATGGTCGGTCGACCGCGCCGCGATCCTCGCGGCCGCGACGCTCCACAGCGCGGGCCGGCTCGGCCCTGCCGCGGCGGCAATGCTCTCGGCGCGATTCGGCGAGGTCGGCCGCGACCCCGGCGGCCTCGCGGCCCTCGCCAAGGCGTCGTCCGGGGCCGCGGACTTCCACAATCGCCTCGTAGCGGAGCACCTTGTGCTCCTGGGTGACGTATCGCCAGCGGCGCGCGTGCGGGCGTACGACTGGCTCGCTGCCGCGGGGAGCGCGCCGCCGGGCTACGACCCGCTCGGTCCCGCCCGGGAGCGGCGTCAGGCCGTCGACCGCTTCCTGCAACCGGCGTCCTCCGCCGACGAATCCATCCCCGTCGAGCCGGCCGCCCCGCTGGTGCCGGCCGACCAGCCTTCCGGCAGCAAGCCATGACCGCACCACCATCGCAGCAGCCCGAACCCACCCCGACGCCGGCCGCGCCCGCGCCGTCACCCGCAAAGAAGCGCCGCTGGACGTGGCGCCGCCGCCTCACGGTCGCGGGCGTGAGTGTGGTCGGTCTTGCCATCGCCGTGCGGTTGTTGCTGGTTGTGTTGTTGCCCGTGGTCATCTCGCGTCTTGCCGCGAGCATGGGGGTCGGGTGCCGCTACGACCGGCTGGAACTCGGCCTTCTCGGCGGCAACGTCGAACTGTGGGGGGCGCGGATCACCTCGGCCGACGGATTGACGGACCTCGTACGCACCGACTACGCGCACGCGAACATCTCCGCGCTGCAACTGCTGCGGCTGCGCCTCGTCGCGTCGCGCCTCGAAGTGGACGGTGTGGACCTGGAGGTCATCCGCAAGCCGGATGGCTCGATCCCGCTGCTGGATGAACTGGCGAAGATCGGCGGCAGTGGGGGGGCGCAGAAGGGGACGGTGAACTTCTCGCCTCCGCTGCGGATCGAGGCTCTCCGGGCGCGCAGCATCGAGGCGAAGGTGCGAGATGAGTCCGTTTCGCCCATCTTCGAGCGAACGATCCGGGTCGACGCCCGCATCTCCGGCCTGGGCGTGCCCACCTCCCCGGCGACCGTTGAACTCTCGCTCGCCTCGGAAGACCTGCTCGATGCGCTCCGCGTGACGGGCACGGCGGACTTGCAGGGCCCGTCGATCACATCCGAAGTGAACTTCGACGTCCGCGGCCTCCGCCCCGCCGCGGCGATGGCGTACCTGGAGCCCTTGGGAATCGCCGTCGAGAGCGATCGCGTGGACATCGCTGGCGCCGCGAACATCTCGCTCACCGCCGCCGGGCCGGGCACGATGCAGGGTGCCGCAGCCCTGCGCAATCTGACCGCCTACGCCGGCGCCGAGCCCATCGCGAGCCTCGATGCCGCGACCGTAACGATCGCAAGCCTCTCCCCGTCCGATCTGCACCTGACCAACCTGACCGTGGACGGCGGCTCCCTCCGCCTCGGACGAACGTCGTCGGGCGCGCTGCGCGTGCCGCCCATGACGATCGGTCCGCGGCCGGCTCTCGCCCAGGGTGCCCCGGCGCCCGCCGCAGCCACGCGCAGCGCGAACACCGGCGCCTCGTCGTTCCGCTGGCGTCTCGACACCGCGACGATCAAAGGTATCGAGACAACGTTCAATGACCTCTTCGTCTCCCCGCCGGCATCGCTCGGTCTCAACCTGACGTCGCTCACGATCGCGGATCTCGCCTCGCCCGCCGCG
>CALAFV010000178.1 GCA_937891445.1 uncultured Phycisphaerales bacterium
GTCGTCCCGGCGGAATCGGGCTCCGGAAACGAGTACCTTGCTCCCACCATGCCACGCACCAGGGCCGCCGCGGCCCCGACTGCCCCTGCTTCCGGTTCCGACTCCCAGTTCCAGCAGGAGACCGTCCGCCTCGTCACCCCCCTGCGCGAGACCCTCGCCGCGATGGTCCGCGTCCTGGCCTCCAAGTCGCGGATCGACACCGCTTCGGACCTCCAGCGCGCCACCAAACTCGACATGAAACTGTGCTGGAAGGTCTGGCGCGTCATCACCGCCCCCGACGGCCTCGCCGCCGCCCGCTACATCCCCGGCCCCGCCAACATGCGCGACCTGCTGCGCACCATGGGCCGCCTGGGCATTCCCGAAACCCTCCTCGAGCGCGCCGCCGACGCCAGCGCCCGCTTCGAGCGCCTCGTCGCCGAGCACGCCGGCGACCGCCGCACCTTCGACTCGATGGTCCGCTCCTTCGCCGGTGCCGACGGTGAGAAGGAAGACCTGCGCCAGCGCCGCGCCGCCTTCCAGGCCTCCAGCCACATCTGGGGCGTCCAGGCCGAGGCGATGGCGATGTCCATGATCCTCCGCCCCTCCGACGACGACCCCGACCGCCTCGACGAGATCGGCATCCGCGGCGAGTACGGCGTCCGCCGCCTCCGCCCCACCAACATCCCCCTCTACGAGCAGATCTACGCCACGCTCGACAAGGAGGGGAAGGAATACTCCGCCGGCCGCCGCAGACCCCTCTCCGGCGACGGCTCCGGCGTCGCCCTCATCCGCGAGTTCTCCACGCACCCGCTCCCCGACGTCGTCGTTCGCGAGGACGCCGCCGGCCGCTCCACCGCCACGCTCATGCACTCGGCCCTGGGGATGAAGGCCGCCGTGGACCTGGTGATGGGCTTCGTCCTCCGCTGCGGCGCCCCGCGCTACTACGGGCAGGAGACGCACTCCTGGAGCATCGCCCACCTCACCAAGCCCTTCCGCGTCGCCATCATCGACCTCATCCTCGAGGAAGGCACCTTCCCCCGCCCGCCGCGCCCCCGCGGCTTCATGACCACCAAGAACAGCCGCATGGTTCCCCCCGAGGAACTGTGGACCACCGACCAACTCAGCGACGGCGAGACCGTCCACCACCTCGGCCGCGGCCCCGACGTCCTCGCCACCGCCGAGGTCCCGCGCTACCCCGAACTCATCGCCTGGGCCATCGAGCGCGCCGGCTGGAACCCCCAGCGCTTCGAAACCTGGCGCCTCCGCGTCGAGTACCCCGTCGTTCTCTCCTCCGTCGGCCTGGTCTTCGACATGCAGCACAAGCCCTGAGCCGGCGCCGCCCGCTCACCGCGCCTCGCGCGAGCGCCGCCCCTGCTCGACCCACGCCCGCGCCAGCACGCACCACCGCGCCCCGCGCTCGTCCCCCTCCGCCTCCGCACGCGCCTCCCACTCCGTGAGCACGCGAACGGCCTCGTCCTCCTCCCCTTCCATCGACATCAGCGCTCCGCGCATGTGCCCGGCTGTCACGCTCATCTGGTGCGCGAGGTGGACGCTCCGCAGGATCCGCAGCCGCTGCTCGAGCGGGGCCGGTGCTCTCGCCAGGGAGTACACGACGCTCGACGCCTCGTAGTGCAGCATCTCCTGGTCTGTCATGCGTTCCACGGCCGCCAGCGTCGCCGGCGTCCGCGGCCCGTCGCGGGCGATCGCGGCCAGCGCCGCCACACGCACACCCAGGTCCGCGTCATCCCGCCCCCGCAGCAGCAGCCGCTGTGCCCGCTCCCGGTCCGGATCGCGCCGGGCGATCGCGCTCAGCGCCGCCGCGCGGATCCGCGGCTCCGGATCCTCCGCGCTCGCCAGCAGCAACGCCATCACCTCTTCCGTCGGTCGCGCGGTTCCCAGCGTCTTGACCGCATGAGCGCGGACCCTGGCGACCGCCGACGACCTCGCCAGCGCCACCAGTTCCGCCGGCACGTCGATCCCATCCGCCGAGTCCCACCCGATCGCGATCAGCGCGTTGAGCGCTCCCGTCACCACCCACTGGTTGGCATCGCCGAGGTTCGCCACCGCGTGGGGCACGAGCCGCTCCGGATTCGGCACGAGCACGCCGGCGAGGTTGAGCGCCTGTCCCCGCACGTTCGGGTCCCGATGGTGCGCCAGCGCGATCAGACGCTCCTCCGTCGCCTCGTCGAGATCGCCGCTCTCGAGCATCGCGATGCTGTGAATCAGAAGCAGCGGCCGGTCATCGCGCCGCAGCCCGGCCCGCGCCGCGGCGCCGATCCGCCGGCCCCTCCACCCCTCCGGCCGCAGGCCGTAGCAGAGGCGATTAACCGCCCGCTCCTGCACGTCGCTCCCGTCCGGCAGCCACGGCCACACCGCCGCGAGCACCACGTCCGGCACGTGCTCCGGCCACGTCCCATCCGCCACGCGCGGCCCCGCCGCCAGCGCC
>CALAFV010000179.1 GCA_937891445.1 uncultured Phycisphaerales bacterium
GGTGATGAACGACATCCGGCGGGTTCTGCGGCATGCGGCGTGGCGGGTGTGGGTGACCTCGCTCGGACGCTCGCTGACGGTCGCGGCGGCCGCGGTGCTGGCCGGGCTGATCGTCCTGCGGCTGGTGCAGCAGGCGGTGGGGCTGGCGGTGCCGTGGCAGGATGTCGCGATCTGGTCGGCGGCTGGCGCGGCGGTGCTCGCGCTGGCGTGGACGGTGATCTTCCGCGCGGATCGCGCCGCGGTGGCGCGCCGGGTGGACGAGGGGGCGGACCTGCGCGAGGCGCTGAGCACGGCTCTGTGCATCGAGCGGAACCAGGATCCGTGGTCGCAGGTGGCGTTGGAGACGGCCGCCGAGCGGGCGAGGTCGGTGGACGTGAAGCGGGCGGTGCCGATCGAGCCGCCGCGGTTCTGGCCGGTGCCGCTGGCGCTGGCGTTGTCGCTGGTGGTGGTGTGGGTGGCGGTGCCGCCGATGGACCTGTTCGGGCGCATGGCTCAGGCGAAGCAGCGCCGGGAGGAAGAGGCGCGGATCGTCGAGGTCAAGACGCGGGCCGAAGAGATCCTGAAGAAGGTCGAGTCGCTGGTCCCGAAGGTGAACGAGGGGAAGGAAGAGAACAGGGAAGAGGCCGAGGCGACCAAGCCCGAGGCCAAGAGCCCCGAGGAGATCCGGCGGGACGCGCTGCGCAAACTGACGAGCATCAAGGATCAGCTTGAAGAACTGAAGAAGGGCGAGAAGGGCCAGAAGATGGAGGCCCTGGAGAAGATGCTCAAGCAGCTCCGCACGCCGGGGGATGGGCCTCTGACGGAACTGAGCAAGGAACTGTCGAAGGGGAACTTCAAGCAGGCGTCGGAGGAACTCCAGAAACTGGCGGAGCAACTCGCCTCGAACCAGATGTCGGAGGAGGACAGGAAGGCGCTGGCCGAGCAGTTGAAGAAGTTGCAGGAGCAACTCGAGAGGCTCGCGCAGGAGCGGAGCGAACTCGAGAAGGCGCTGGAGAAGGCCGGGCTGGACAAGAAACTGGCCTCGGATCCGCAGGCGCTCAAGCAGGCGCTGGAGAACGCTCAGAACCTGACGCCGGAGCAGAAGGAAGCCCTGCAGAAGATGGCGGACTCTCAGAACGCGGCGTGCCAGCAGTGCCAGTCGATGGCGCAGTCGATGTCGCAGATGGCCAAGGAGATGGGCCAGCAGGGCGGGGAGCAGGGCTCCGAGCAGATGGAAGGGATGGAGTCGCTGGCCAGCCAACTCGCGCAGCTGGAGCAGATGCAGATGGAACTCGAGGCTGCCGACGCGGCGATGGAGGCGTGCGAGCAGTCGCTGGCGGAACTGGCGAACTTCGCGCCGTGCGAGAACCCGGGCATGGGCGAGTGCGAGGGGGGGCTGTGCATGGGCGAGGGGATGGGGATGTGGCGCGAGGGGTGGGCCGAGAACTACTCGCGCGGCTCCGGCAGTCCCGGGCGCGGCAGCGGCGCACAGCCGGGGGCGCAGGAGGCCGACTACACGATGGAGAAGAAGAAGGTCAAAACGCCCAATCTCAGCGGCCCGATCATCTCCAGCCGGCTGGTTGAGGGAGAGCAGATCCGCGGCGAGAGCAAGGCGGAGTTCAGCGCGGCGGTGGTGGCGGCGGAGCAGTCGGCGGCTGAGGCACTCGAGAACAACGTGATCCCGCGCGAGTATCACGACGCGGTCAAGCATTACTTCGGTCGGCTGAAGGCCAAGGCGCAGGCGGAGGAGGTCAAGGCGGCCCCCTCGGCGCAGGACAGCGGTCAGTCCGGTGGGGGCAAGTAGTTGCGCGCGGGCGTCGGGCGGGACAAGGACTCGGGGCGGATGGGCGTGGCGGTGCCGCGGCGCGCAGCGCTGGCGGCGATCATCGGCGCGGCGGCGCTGCCGGCGGCGTGCCGCCGGGGTGATGCGGCCGGCAAGGCGGGCGGTGGGGAAGTCGTGCTCTACAGCAGCGCGGACGCGGAGTACGCCCGCGGTGTGATTGGTGCGTTCGAGAAGCGCACCGGCGTGCGCGTGCGCCTGGTTGGGGACACCGAGGCGACCAAGACGACGGGGCTGGTGCAGCGGCTGCTGGCGGAGAAGGACCGGCCGCGTGCGGATGTGTGGTGGTCGAGCGAGGCGCTGGGGACGGTGCGGCTGGCCCGCGCCGGGGTGCTCGAACCGTACATCAGCGACAGCGCGGAGTCGGGGGCGCGGGCGCAGGGGCTCGATGGATGGCCGCGGCGGCTGCGGGGCGTGGACGGGACGTGGTACGGGTTTGCGCAGCGGGCGCGGGTGATCGTGTACAACATCAACCGCGTGCAGGAGCACATGGCGCCGCGGACGGCCTTCGCGCTGACCGACCCGCTGCACCGCGGGCGGGTGGGGATCGCCCGGCCGCAGTTCGGCACGACGCGGTCGCACGTGGCGGCGCTGGTCGCGCGGCACGGCGAGGGGCCCGTGCGAGAGTGGCTGCGCCTGATGAAGCAGAACGAGGTGCGGCTGTACGACGGGAACATGAGCGTCGTGCGCGGCGTGGCGCAGGGGGAGGTCGATCTGGGGCTGACGGACACCGACGACGTCTGGGCCGGGAGGCGCAACGGGTGGCCGGTGTCGATGGTCTTCGAGCAGCCGGTGAAACTCCCCTTCGGCGAGACCGCGGGGACGCTGGTGATCCCCAACACGGTGGCGCTCGTGCGCGGCGGGCCCAACCCGGAGGCGGGGCGGCGTCTGGTGGACTTCCTGCTCAGCCCGGAAGCGGAGCGGGTGCTGGCAGCCAGCGAGTCGCACAACGAGCCGGTGAACCCCGATGTGGCCCGGGATTTCCCGCAGAACGACCTGCCCGACGGGCCGGGGGTGCTGTGGGAGGACGTGGCGGACGCGGAAGAACTGGCGATGCGTCTGGTGGAGGAGGAGTTGTAGCCCCGAGCGCACCGGGCGTGCGGCCATACCATCGGCCATGCCGACCGCCCTCCTCCGCGAACTGATCCAGAAGGAACTGCCGGAGTTGACGGCGATCCGCCGCGATCTGCATGCGCACCCGGAACTGGGGTACCAGGAGCGGCGCACCAGCGGCGTCGTCGTGCGGGAACTGGCGCGGCTGGGGATCGCGCACCGCGCCGGGTACGCGGGGGGGACGGGCGTCGTGGCGCACCTGCCGGCGACGGTAAGCGGCGGGGACTCCCAAGGGGCGATCGGCCTGCGGGCCGACATGGATGCGCTGCCGATCGAGGAGCGGACGGGCGTGGCGTACGCCTCGACGACCCGCGGCGTGATGCACGCCTGCGGGCACGACGGGCACACGACGAACCTGCTCGGTGTCGCCCGGGTGTTGTCGAAGGTGGAGCGGCCGCGGCCGGTGACGCTGATCTTTCAGCCCGCGGAGGAGGGGGGCGCGGGGGGGAAGCGGATGTGCGAGGAGGGGGCGCTGCGTGGCGACGGCGGGGGTGGGCTGGGGGCGCCGGTGAGCGAGATCTACGGCCTGCACGGGTGGCCGCAACTGGCGCTGGGGAAGGTGGCGACGCGCCCGGGGCCGCTGCTGGCGGCGACGGACAACTTCGTGGTGACGGTGCGGGGGCGGCAGAGCCACGCGGCGCAGCCGCACCTGGGGCACGACCCGATCGTGTGCGCATCGGCGATGATCGGGGCGTTGCAGACGATCGCGTCGCGCGCGGTGTCGCCGACCGACAGCGTCGTCGTCACCGTCGGGACGATCCAGGGGGGAACGGCGCGGAACATCATCCCGGAGGCGGTCACGTTCGCGGGCACGGTGCGGACGCTGACGCCCGAGACGCGGGAGACGGCGCGGGAGCGGTTCTTCGCGCTGGTGCGCGGTGTGGCGGCGGGGCACGCGTGCGAGGCGCAGATCGCGTGGGAGGAGGGGTACCCCGTGACGCGCAACGACCCGGAAGCGACGGAGCGGTTCTTCGCGGTGGCGCGGGAGACGCTGGGGGCGGCGCGCGTGGAAGAAGTCCCCGCCCCGACGATGGGGGGCGAGGACTTCTCGTACTACGGGCAGCACGTGCCGGCGTGCTTTTTCGTCCTGGGGCTGCTGGAGGAGGGGCGCGCGGAGATGCCGGCGCTTCACCAGCCCGAGTTCGACTTCAACGACGCGGCGCTGCCGGTGGGCATCGAGATGATGTGCGCGCTGGCCCTGGGGGCCGGCGGGCTCAGCACCCGCCGTTGACCGCGGCGAGCCAGGCGGTCAGGAACGCGGAGACGTCAGTGGAGTTGACCTGCTGGTCGGCGTTGAAGTCCGCCTCCAGCGTGGTCTCGGTGAGGCTGACGATCCAGGCGGTCAGGAACGCGGAGATGTCGGTGGAGTTGACCGCGTTGTCGGCGTTCCAGTCGGCGCGGCAGGGGGGCGTGCCGAAGACGGTGAGGGACCAACTTTCCCAGACGCCCGTGTCGCCGGCGGCCTCGTCGCTGATGCGGAGGGTCCACTCCCCGGCCGCACGCTCGTCCCAGTGGCGGGCGCTGGTGAAGACGAAGCCGTAGTAGTTGTCGGTGGGGTCGGCACGGGGGACGGTGAAGAGGGACTGGGTGCCGCTGGGGGCGGTGAGCACGATGCGCAGGTCGCCGATGAACGGGTGGGTGGCGGTGACGCGGACTTCGACGGACTCGACGCGGAGGTCTTCAGCGAGCGTGATGGTGCTGGTGAGTCCGGTGGGGTCGTTGTCGGGGATGGCGATCTGCACCGGGATCGCGCCGGTGGAGATGGAGACCTCGGGGCCGACGAGGGGCCAGGTCTGGGCGAGACTGACGGCCGCGGCGGCGTTGACCGCGCCGAAGCCGTAGTCCTCGCTGACCCAGTGGCCGCCGGCGTTGAGGTGCCAGCCGGGGTTGTCGGGGTCGCAGCGCCGGGCGGTGCGGGCGAGGATGTGCTTGACGTCGCGCCAGGTGAGTTGCGGCCGGGCCTCGAGCATGAGGGCCACGACGCCCGCGACCATCGGCGCGGATGCGCTGGTGCCGCCGAAACTGGCCGTGTAGAACGAGGGGCCGTTGGTGGTGTAGATGCCGCGGTCGCCGTCGAAGTCGCCGGAGGAGGGGGCGACGA
>CALAFV010000180.1 GCA_937891445.1 uncultured Phycisphaerales bacterium
AGGAGGAACGGCGGCCCGGTCGAGAGGCCGTGGTTGATCATGTAGAGGACCGAGCCGGAGAGCCCGATCGGGTTCATCGCGAACAACCCCAGCACGCAGAAGCCCAGGTGCGAGACCGACGAGTACGCGACGAGTTTCTTGACGTCCGTCTGCACCCAGCAGATCAGCCCGGCATAGAGGATGCCGATCACCGCCAGCACGCCCACCAGCGGCGCGTACTCGATCGCCGCCGCGGGGACCATCCCCAGCACCAGCCGGTACATGCCGTACGTGCCCAGTTTCAGCAGCACGCCGGCGAGGATCACGGACCCGGCCGTGGGGGCCTCGGTGTGGGCCAGCGGGAGCCAGGTGTGCAGCGGGAAGACGGGGACCTTGATCGCGAAGCCCAGCATCAGGGCCCCGAAGACCCACGCCTGCGTCGCGCGGGGCATGTGCTGGGCCGCGTTGGTGAGGGCGAAGAAGGAGAAGTCCCACCCCGCGTCCGGCTTGTACACGGCCTGGTGGTACCAGGCGACGTACACCAGGCCCGCGAGCATGATGATCGAGCCGGTGAACGTGTACAGGAAGAACTTGATCGCCGCGGCCTTCCGGTTGGTCGAGCCGTACAGGCTGATCAGGATGAACATGGGGACGAGCGTGAACTCGAAGAAGATGAAGAACAGGATGGCGTCGCGGGCGAAGAAGACGCCCGTCATGGCCCCCTGAAGCACCAGCAGCCAGCCGTAGTAGGTCTTCAGCCGCTCGGTGATCGCCGTGTACGAGGCCAGCACGCAGATCGGCCCCAGCAGCACCGTCAGGCCGACCAGCAGCATCGAGACGATGTCGGCCCCGAGGCTCAGCGACACCCCCAGCGACGGCATCCAGTCCATCTGCCCGGAGATCTGGTCGCCGCTGGAGCCCGCCCAGTTGAAGCCCGATGCGATGACGGCGAACCACGCCACCGGGACCAGCGTCCCGGCCAGCGCGATGGTGCGGGCCCGCTCGGGGCGCGAGACCGCGACCCAGAGGGCGAAGACGACGGGGATCAGGATCAGCAGGAGCAGTTGCGTCACGGCGTTCCCCCGTTGGCCGCGGAGCGGGCCATGGCCGCCGCCGCGATGACGAGGATGACCCCCACGCCCGCGGCCATCTTCAGCGCGTAGTCATGCAGGACGCCGCTCTGCGTCGGGCGCAGGCTCCGGCCGCCGGCCTTGGGGAGCCACCCGGCGCCGTTGACCAGCAGCCCGTCGATCAGCAGTTTGTCGAGCAGGTACGAGATGTGCGCGACGGCCTTGAGCGGCCAGTAGACCAGGAAGCCGTACAACTCATCCACGTACCACTTGTTCTGCGCCCACTTCGGGATCGGGCCAAGGTACGGCAGCAGGCCGTCCGCCCTGGACTTCGCGGCGGTCGTGCGGCCCAGCAGGTGCAGGTACGCCGCGATGGCGATGCCGGCCAGGCCGACGATCGACGACACGTAGTACATCACCTTGTGCGGGTCCATCCCGAGGAACGTGCCGTGCGCCGCGGCGTGGCCGTGACCGGCGTCGGCCCCGTGGCCGCCGTGCGCGGCCTCCCCGAGCACCATGTACGTCGAGGCGTTGTGGGCCAGGTCCTGGACCCAGTGCACCGGGTAGGCGATCGCCGCGGCGAGCGAGGCGATCGCGAGCACCGCCAGCACGAGGTTGATCGCCCAGCCCGGGGCGTGCGGATGGAACCCGCCCGCGCCGTGGCCGTGGCCATGGTCGCCGGCCCCGTGCCCGTGGCCGTGATCGTGCCCGTGGTCATCGCCCCCGTGGCCGTGGAGTTCGTCACCGGGTTCGTAGTACTTGGGCCCGACGAAGACGCGGAAGAAGACGCGGAAGGTGTAGTACGCCGTCAGGCCCGCGGTGATCAGGAGGATCCACCCGATCGCGCTGGTCCGCGGGTTGGTAAAGGCCTCGGCGAGGATGATGTCCTTGGAGAAGAAGCCCGCCGTGAAGGCGAAGCCGGCGAGGTTGAGGCACCCGATCAGCATCGCGACGCCGACGATGCCCCACCCCTTCATCCACATGACGCCCGAGAGTTTCCGCAGGTCCAACTGCCCCGCGAAGCCGTGCATCACGGCGCCGCAGCAGAGGAAGAGCGTGGCCTTGAAGAACGCGTGGGTGAAGACGTGGAAGACGCCGCCAGCCGCCCCCTCGTGCGACGCCAGGGCGGTCACGCCCAGGCCCGCGAACATGTACCCCAGTTGCGACACCGTCGAGTACGCCATGATGCGTTTGATGTCGAACTGGGCCATGCCGATCGTCGCCGCCAGCAGGGCCGTCAGCGTGCCGATCCACGCGACGATCGGCAGCGCCCACTCGCTGGCGAAGTACAGCGGCAGGAACCGGGCGACGAGGTACACGCCGGCGGTGACCATCGTCGCGGCGTGGATGAGCGCGGAGACCGGCGTCGGGCCTTCCATCGCGTCGGGGAGCCAGACGTACAGCGGGATCTGGGCCGACTTGCCGAAGGCCCCGACGGTGAACAGGACGGGGATCAGTTGGACGAGGAAGGGAACCTGGTCCAGGTGCCCGCCCAGCGCCAGGCGGGTGTACGGCTCGATCAGCGGCCACAGTTCGGCGTACCGCACCGTGCCGAACTGGACGTACGTGAGCCAGATGCCCAGCGCCAGGCCCAGGTCGCCGATGCGGTTCATCACGAAGGCCTTCTTGGCCGCGGCGACCGCCGAGTCCTTCTTGTAGAAGTACCCGATCAGCAGGTAGGAGCAGAGACCCACGCCCTCCCACCCCAGGTACAGCAGCACGAGGTTGTCCCCCATGACCAGGCAGGCCATGGAGAAGACGAAGAGGCTGAAGGCCGCGTAGAAGCGGCAGTAGCCGGGGCCGACGTCGCCGGCCATGTACTCGCTCGCGTACAGGGCGATGAGCGTGGCCAGACCGGTGACGAAGAGCATCCACAGCAGCGTCAGCGAGTCGATGTAGAAGGCGAAGTTGGCGACAAACGCCGGCCAGCCGCTGGGCTTGAAGGCCAGCCACTCCCATGCGGTGACCACCCCGGGCTTTTCCGCCCCGTGGGTGTTGGTGTACAGCAGCAGGGTGCAGACGAAGGCCGCGCCGATGCAGGCGACCGTAATCCAGGCGGGGAGTTTGGTCTTCACCCGAAACGCCGCGCACAGGCCGATCAGCACGCACGACAGCAGCGGGAGGAAGACGACGGGCAGCGTCAGGGCCGACGGGATCGCCGCGGCCGCGTCGGGCGCAGCGCCGTGCGCCGCCGGCGGTACGGCGTGAGTCGCGAGGGTGAAGAGGTTGCCGAGCAGGTCGATCACGGGACGGTGTTCCTTGGTGCGTTGCTCGGGTGGATCGACGCCGCGCCTCCGAGCCGCTCGCTGGCGCTCGCGGCCCGGCCGGGGTTAGCCCTTCAACTCCGCCCAGCTCGAGGCGTCGAGCGTCTCCTTGCGGCGGAACAGCAGGACGACCAGGGCCAGCGCCAGGGCCGCCTCCGCCGCCGCGACGGTCAGGACGAAGATCACGAACGTCTCGCCGGTGTGGTTGAGGTGGAAGCGGCTGAAGGCGATCAGAGCGATCCCGGCGGCCTGGAACATCAGTTCCGTGCACAGGAACATGATGATCAGGTTCCGCCGCGAGACGAAGCCGATCACGCCGATGGCGAACATCAGCGCCGAGACCAGCAGGTAGTGGTACAGCGTCGCTCCCGGCATCGGCAGGGGGAAGTCCGCCTGGGCGATGGCAAGGGCAAGGTCCGTCACAGGCTCACCCCCTCGGCCGCGGCGCGCTGGGCGGCCAGTTGCCGGGCCCGCGCCCGCTCATCGAGTTCGACCTTCTTGCGGGCCAGCACGACCGCGCCGAGCATCGCCATCAGCAGGATCACGCCCGCGATCTCGATCGAGCCCGGGTGGTCCACCAGCAGGCTGAAGCCGACGCCCTCGGTATTGGTCAGGACCAGGTCGCCCGGCAGACGCACGGCGTGCGGCTCGCCGCCGGGGGCGGCGACAAGCGCCGTGCCCTCCGAGAGGTCGATCGCCGGCTTGCCCTCGGCGTCGCGGACGATCCGCTGCGAACCGGTGATGGTCTCCGAGTCGCGCAGGATCCGCTCGACCTTGCCGGGCAGGTCCGCGATGCGGGCCACGTCGGGCGAACCGGCCCGCGGCGGGGGAAGTTCGCCGACGCCCCGGGCCAGGAGGGTCGAGAGGGCCGCGATGAGGATGAACCCGGCGACCGTCGCCGCGATTGGTTCGCGGCTGTAACGGTCGTACTCGGCCAGGGCCTCAAGTTCGCTCTCGACCGGGGTCTCGGTCGCGAGCATGATCACGAAGAGGTAGGTAATAAGGATGGCGCCCGCGTAGACGATGATCAGGGCGAAAGCCATAAACTCGGCCGAGAGCAGGAGATACAGACCGCTCGAGGCCAGAATCGTCAGGATGAAGTACAGGGCCGCGTAGACCGGCCGCGGGTGGCTGATGACCCGCAGCGACGCGCCCAGAGCGATGACCGCGAAGATGTAGAACATGACCCGCGGCCGGGCGCCGTCGGGGGTCGCCACGCCGAGGCCGAGGAACATCGCGCCCAGCCCGATCGCGGCGACGATCGCCCCCAACACCTGCGGGCTGACGCCGCGGCGGGGCAGCGCCAGCGCGATCCCCAGCGCCCCCAGGGCGCACCCGCCGTAGAGCAGGACCGGGTTGAAGAACTCGCTCAAGTCGGGGCTCCGGGCCGAGCGGAGGGAGTTGCCCACGTGGGGCAGCCGGCGGTCGAAGCCGGCCGCTCGGGCCTTCCTGCCGGACCGCACGCGGTACGGTCCGACCGGGCCGTGAGGATAGAGGCCCGCTGCGCGGGGTTCAACAGAGGCGAGGCCGGGGGGAAGCGTGCGCGGAGCCGGCGCGGGGCCGCGTCGGTAGGATGCGGCCGATGGGGACCGCCGCGAGCACGCCGCCGCCGGACCTGGGCGCGCGGCGCAACATCCCGAACTACCTGACCATCGCGCGGCTGGTGCTGGCCGTGGCCTTCTTCGCGGTGCTGACCCCGTGGCGGTACGAGCGGTCGCCGGTGGTCCTGGGGGGGGAGGGGGGGATAGGGGTGGATTGGTGGCTGCTCGGGGCGGCGGCGCTGTTCATCCTCGCGGCGGTCACGGATGCGCTGGATGGGCACCTGGCGAGGAAGTGGGGGGTGGTCTCGGTCTTCGGGCGGATTATGGACCCGTTCGCGGACAAGTTGCTGGTGATCGGCGCGTTCGCGTTCCTGGCCGGGCCGGGGTTCTGGGTGCCGGGGGGTGACGGGGCGGCAGGGCGGCAGGTCAGCGCCGTGGCGCCGTGGATGGTTGCGCTGGTCTTGGGGCGGGAGTTGCTGGTGACGTCGATCCGCGGCGTGCTCGAGGGGCAGGGGATCAGTTTCGCGGCCGGGCCCAGCGGGAAGTGGAAGATGATCCTGCAGTCGGTCGTCGTGCCGGCGGTGCTGGTGCTGCTGGCGGTGGGCGCGGCGGCGGGGCGGCGGGGGCGGGCGGGGGCGCTCACGATCCCGGTACTGGTGTGGGCTACGGTGGTGGTGACGGTGTGGTCCGGCTGGCCGTACATCGGGCGCGCGGTCGCCGCGGTGCGGCAGATGCCATCGCAATCCTGACACGGAGTTGAGCACACATGGTCAGCGCACTGACGCCCTCCGGCCGCGCACTGGTGACGATGGGAGGCCTGGGCGCGATCCGCCCCGCGCCGGGGACGTGGGGGTCGCTCCCGCCGGTCGTGGTCGCGGCGGTGCTGATCGCCGCGGGGGTCAGCCCGGCGGGGAGCGCGGGGGCGAGCGCGGCGTACCACATCATCCTGATCGGGATCATGGTCGCGGCGACGCTGGCGTGCGCCATTCACGGCGACGCGGCGGAGGCGCACTTCGACAAGAAGGACCCCGGCAACGTGGTCGCCGACGAGACGGCGGGGCAGGTGCTCCCGCTGCTCTTCCTGCCGCCGGCGGCCGTTGCGAGCCCCGGGATCGCGCTGCTGACGCTGGCGTACGCGTTCGTTGCGTTCCGCGTGATGGACATCCTCAAGCCGCCGCCGGCGCGGCAGTTGCAGCGGATCCCGGGCGGGTGGGGGATCGTGATCGACGACCTGCTGGCGGGGGTGTACGCGATGGTCGTCGTGCAGGTGGTGGTGAGGGTGATGCTGTGAGTGAAAACTCAGAGAGCGTAAAGCGTAGAACGTAGAGCGTAAAGAAGGGGGCGGCGGACCCTTTGCGTCGGATGGGGCCGCACGGTTTGATGTACGCTTTACGGTTTACGCTCTACGCTCTGGAACTTCTCCCATGCCCTGCCTGCTTGCGATCCTCGCCCTGTTCATCCCGCGGGTTGTGATCGTTCTGCTGGTGATCTTCAGCGACTACATCGGGCGCGGGTTCCAGGGGACGCCGGCGTACCCGCTGATCCCGCTGCTGGGGTTCATCTTCATGCCGATCACGACGCTGGCGTACGCGCTGGCGATGAACGAGAACAACCGCTCGGTGGATGGGTTGTACCTCGTCGTGCTGATCCTCGCGGTGCTGCTGGACCTGGGCGTGCTGGGCGGGGGCGAGCGGGCGCGGCGGACACGGTACCGGGTCGTGCGGGTTGAGCGGCGCCGGGCCTGACCGTCAGGCCGCGGCGCGGAGCGTCTGGACAACCCACGATGGTGTGTCGTTGAGCAGTGTGTGCACGAAGCGGGCGCAGGAGGCGTAGTACCACGCCGTGAGGCCCGGGACGATGATGCCGACCGCGGCCATCGTGCCGTAGACGCCCCAGGCGACCATCTCGGAGACGCCGGCGATCATCGCGTCCATCTGCGGGTCGCCCGTGGAGCCGCCGACGGAGGCGAGGGTGGTGGGGTTGCTGAGCGCCTTGTGGAGGGACCACGCGGCGTAGGCGACGATGACGACGCCGAGGGTCAACTGGTTGAGCGCCAGCGTGCGCGGGCCGCGTGGGTCGAGACGGCGCAGCATGGCGCCGCCGCGGAGTTCGTTCCACCCCAGCACCGCGAGGGCCAGGGCCATCACCAGCGCGGTGATGCTGCCGAAGAGCACGCCCAGCGCCGTCAGCGCGGCGAAGACGATGAGCGACCAGCCGCTGATCGCCGCGACGGTCGCCGCGCGGCGGATCTTCGTGGCGCGGTGCCGCCCGTCGGCGATCGCGCGGATCTGCTCCGGGGTGAGGGGAGCGGGGGCGTCCATGAGGGGGGTATCGGCGTTGGGGGGGAAGGGTTTGAGGGGAGGCACTAGGCATCAGGGACTAGGCACTAGGGGGAGGACTGAGGACTTGGGACTTAG
>CALAFV010000181.1 GCA_937891445.1 uncultured Phycisphaerales bacterium
CGAGAACAGCACGTACATCCAGAACCCGCCGTTCTTCGAGGGGATGGGTCCGACGCCGCCCGGCGTGCGGCCGATCCGCGGGGCGCGGGTGCTGGCGTACCTGGGCGACTCGGTGACGACCGACCACATCTCCCCGGCCGGCGACATCGCCGAGAACTCGCCGGCGGGTGAGTACCTCAAGTCCCGCGGCGTGACGAAGGCGAACTTCAACTCCTACGGCTCGCGTCGCGGCAACGACCGCGTGATGACCCGCGGGACGTTCGCGAACGTGCGCGTGAAGAACAAACTCGCGATGGACCCGGCGACGGGCAAGATCCGCGAGGGCGGGTGGACGAAGGACATGTCCTCCAAGGGCGGCGGCAAGATCGACTGGATCTACAACGCCAGCGTCAACTACAAGGCCGACGGGACGCCGCTGGTGGTCCTGGCCGGCAAGGACTACGGCATGGGCTCCAGCCGCGACTGGGCGGCCAAGGGGACGATGCTGCTGGGCGTCCGGGCGGTGATCGCGGAGTCGTTCGAGCGCATCCACCGGAGCAACCTGGTGGGGATGGGCGTGCTGCCGCTGTGCTTCATGGACGGGCAGAACGCGCAGAGCCTCGGCCTGGACGGGACGGAGGTCTTCGACATCGACCTGCCGGACCCGCTGGAGCCGCGCTGCGAGGTGCCGGTGACGGCGACGAAGGCCGATGGCACGAAGGTAAGTTTCACCACGCGGTGCCGGATCGACACGCCTGTCGAGGTCGAGTACTACAAGAACGGCGGCATCCTGCACACGGTGGTGCGGAAGAAACTCAACGAGAGCCGGCAGCCCGCCCACGCCTGAGGCGGCGGGACGGAATCTACGCATGATCCGGGTCCCGCGCCGGTTTCCGGCGCGGGCCTTTGTCGTTCCGGCGGCGCGCAAAGAACGCGCAAAGATGATGGCGACGGGCCTGTCAGGGTGGGGCGCCGGGGTCGGCTTCTTGTACACTGTGGCGAGAGGCCGCGATATGACACACCTCACGTCCGCGCAGCGTCACCTGCTGGCTCGCCTCGAAGCCTTCGACATCGACGGCGACTCCCCCGCGCTCACATTCACCGCCCGTTTGGCCCGCGAGAACGGGTGGACGCATGCGTTCGCCGCCCGCGTCGTTGACGAGTACAAGCGGTTCGTATTTCTCGCCGCGGCCGCCGGCCATCCGGTGACGCCCTCGGAGCACGTGGATCAGGCGTGGCACCTGCACCTCGCGTACACGGATTCGTACTGGAACCGGTTGTGCGCCGGCGTTCTCGGCCGGGCGCTGCACCACAACCCGACGCGCGGTGGTGAAGATGAGAACGCCAAGTTCGATGGCTGGTACGCGCGCACGCTCGCGGCGTACGAGCGGGCCTTCGGCCACGCGCCGCCGGCGGACATCTGGCCGCCCCCTTCGCAGCGCTTCGGCGAGGATCTCGACTGGGTGCGTGTGAATCGCCGGCGGTACCTCGTGGTCCCGAAGGGCAAGGCCGCGGCCGCCGCGGTGGGCCTGGTGCTTGTCGGCGTGGTGGCCGGAAGCACGCCGGTGGTCGGTACGGTGGTGCAAGCGGCGCAGGGGTCATCCGCCGGGTCGGGGTACATCTTTTTCGCCGTGCTCGGTCTGATCCTGCTGCTCGTCGTTGTGGGCGTCGTGCTCGGGCGCCGTGGTGGGGGCGGCGGATTCGGCGGCTGCGGCGGGGGATGCTCCGTCGGCTCCGGGTGCGGAAGCGGAGGTTGCGGCGGGGGATGTGGGGGCGGATGTGGGGGCGGGTGCGGAGGCTGAACTCGGGATCCACCCGGAACCGCGGCTGCGCGGCATCCGGGCGCCGAGCACGGCGTACAAGTCTCCATGCTCGCCACGCTTCTGCCGGTCCTCACGGCGATTACGTTCGCGGTCGCGCAACCCAGGCCGGTTCCCGAGCCGCTCTTCCATGTCGGCCGCTTCCCGGCGACCCGCGCCGTCGTCCACTTGCCGGGGCACGAGGCCACGCCCGACGCGATCGATTCGGAGATGACGCGGCTGCTCCGCGGGATCGTCGCGGACCTTGGGCCGCGCGAGGTTGCGCAACTGCGGGCGTGCGTGCCCGGCAGTGCGCCGCCGACCGCGAGCACGGAGTTGGCATCCGAGTTGTACATCCTCACGCTCTCGGCCCAGGGCGGCGCGACCAAGCGGGTTCGCATCCTGCGGGCGCCAGACGGCGGGCTCATTGGCGCGGAGGAGGGAGCCGACGGCTCGCCGGGGTCGGGGAAGGTGTCCGTCCGGCTCGATACCGAGGCGGCGATGGCGATCATCCGGCGCTGGCCGGCGTATCGCGGTGGTTTTGACCAAAGCGCGGCCGAGGCGCCGACGGCGGCGATGATCACGCTCGAGCAGCCCTACGAGGCGGGGGCGTTCACGCTCGACAGCCAGACGCTGCGCCGTCGCATCGAGCCGCGCGGCGTGCGGTACGAACCAGCCACGCGCGCCCTGGAACGGGAGCGGTTCCTCGTCCGCCTCCCCCGCGGCTACGACCCGCGGACGCCGGCGGGCTTGCTGCTGTTCATCGACCCTTCGCCGGTGGGGGAGCCTCCGCCACCGCTGCACCATGCCGCGGATGAGATGGGCTTCATTCTGGCGGGCGTGGTCAACACCGGCAACGATCGCGCTCCCGCGGACCGGCTGCAACTGGCGCTCGACCTGGCCGCGACGGTCAGCGCGCGCTACCACGTGGACCAGCGCCGCATCTACGCCACGGGGCTCTCGGGCGGCGGGCGCATCAGCACGATGCTGTGGGCGGGCTTTCCGGAGGTCGTGCGCGGGGCGGTGCCGATCGCGGGCCTGGCGTGTTACCAGCCGATCCCGATCGGCGGGCACGCGTACCGCGCGGACTTCCTCCGGCCGGCCGGGGGGCGCTGGCTGCTCGTGAAGGAGCACCGCCTGGCCGCGATCACCGGCTCGAAGGACTACGCCCAGGGGGCGATCCTCGCGGCGGCGCAGATCATGGCCGCCGAGGGGCTCAGCGTGAAGGTGCTCGATTTCGCGGATCAGGGGCACACGTATCCCACGGCGCAGCGCTTCGCCGAGGCGCTTTTGTGGGTCGATGAACCCTACCGGAAGCGCCGCACCGAGGCGGAAGCACGCGCCGCGGCGCTGCTGGAGCAGTTCGAGCGCGAGGCCGCGGGTGGCCGGCTCACGGATGCCGCGCGGCGGCGGGCTCTGGTGAACGTTACGGCCGAGGGGCCGTGGACGCCCGCGGCGTGGGAGGCGTGCGAGTTGCTCGGGCTTGTTCCTACGTCGGCGGTTGAGCAGGAAGTCGCGGGGGAGGGCGAAGGCGCCCGGTGATCTGCGGCGGGCGGCTGGCGTCAGTGTGCTGCCGCGACCTTTTTCTTCCTGGCCGCAGCCCAGAGGTTCAGCGTCTCTACCGCGAGTGAGAAGGCCATCGCGAAGTAGATGTAGCCCTTCCTGATGTGCTCGCCCACGCCCTCGGCGATCAGCATCACGCCGATGAGCACGAGGAACGCCAGCGCCAGCATCTTGATCGTCGGGTGCCGCTCGACAAAGCGGCTGATCGTCCCGGCGAACGTGATCATCACGCCCACCGCGATCATCACCGCGACGATCATCACCGGGATCGCCTTGGCCATGCCGACGGCGGTGATCACCGAGTCCAGCGAGAAGACCAGGTCGAGCATGATGATCTGCACGATGATCATCGGGATGCTCACCGCCGCGGCGCTGATCGCGGCCTTGCCGCCGGCCGCCGCCACGCCGATCGTGGGCTCGGGGCCGGTCTGCACGTGGCCGTCCCTCTCGCCCTCGATGCGGTGGTGGATCTCGTACGTCGCCTTGGCGAGCAGGAACAACCCGCCGAGGATGAGGATCAGCGACTGCCCGCTGATGGGTCGCCCCAGCACCGTGAACAGGGGCTTGGTCAGCCCCATGATCCACGTGATCGCGAAGAGCAGGGCGATGCGCATCACCAGCGCGAGGATCAGGCCGAGGTTCCGAACTTTGGCTCGCTTCGCCTCGGGCACCTTCCCCGTCACGATCGCGATGAAGACGATGTTGTCGATCCCCAGCACGATCTCCATCGCCGACAGCGTGATCAGCGCAATCAGGTTCTCCGTGGTCAGCAGGTGCTCGGGGTTCCACATCTCCGCGGAGAAGGGCGAGGGGATCGCGGCTGGGGCTGAAGCGGCGGCGTGTCCGTGCACGTGGGACTCCTGACGCAAAGCAGTGGGGGGGCGCGGCGTGCCCTCACGTCGGCGCGGAAGATAGCAGCCGCGCCGGGGCTCCGCAGAGCGCCGATATATCACCAAACGGAGTGCAACCGTCGCCGCCTTCCTGCTACGATCCGCGGCATGCCTCCGTCGTCCGCTGCTCATCCGACCGCTGGCCCGGACACCGATGCCGCGATCCTCGAGGCGGTGCGCCGGACGTGGGGGTTCGATGCGCTGCGGCCGCTCCAGGGCGAGGCCATCCGGGCGGTGCTGGATGGCCGCGACTCGCTCGTCGTCATGCCCACCGGCGGGGGCAAGAGCCTCTGCTACCAGGCGCCGCCGCTCATCACCGGACGCATGACGCTGGTGGTCTCGCCGCTGATCTCACTGATGAAGGACCAGGTGGACGGCCTGCGGCTCTCGGGTTACCCCGCCGCGGCGCTGCACAGCGGCCTCACGCCGGATGAGCAGCGCGAGGTCCGTGCCGAGGCGCTCGAGGGTCGGCTCACACTTCTGTT
>CALAFV010000182.1 GCA_937891445.1 uncultured Phycisphaerales bacterium
GGGAGGGGATGCCGACGATTCGCGAGCGGCTGGACTGGCGCGCGCGGAATCTGGAGACGCGCGCGGCGACGCTGCGCGAGGCGATCAGGCGGCTGGACGCCGGCGAGTCCGAAGACGAAGTGCGGCGGTACCTGGACAACAGCAGCGCGCTGGCGCGGCTGCTGGGGGATCCGAGCGTGGAGACCGACGCGCGGTTCGTGGTTCAGGACCGGCCGCAGCCGCCGCATCGGCCGGTCGGGCGCGAGCGGCCGCAGCATGAGCGACCGGGCGTGCGCCCGGATGGGCCGCGGCCGGGGCCTGATGGGGCGCGGCCGGAGCGTCCGCAGGGAGATGCGCCGCTGACGCCGCAGGAACGGGAGGTCGTGCTCGAACTGGCGCGCAAGACGTCGCCGGACTACGTGGACGACATCGAGAAAGACCCGGAGCGGATGCGGCGGCTGGGGATGATGGCCCGGTGGCTCGTGGAGTTGAAGCAGCGGGATCGGGTGGCGTACGACCTGAAACTGGAGCGGATGGGACAAGAGTCCAAGGCGCTGCGGCTGGCGGGGAGCATCGCCAAGCGGCTGGTGCCCGAGGAGCGGGAGCCGGAGCAGGTGGCGAAGTTCCGCGCGGAGTTGCGCGAGACGGCGGGGCGGGTGTTCGACCTGCGGATCGCGGAGCAGACGCACGAACTGGCGCAACTGGAGGCGCGGCTGGAGGCGATCCGGGCGGAGATCGCGTCGCAGGAGTCGAGGCGCGAGGAACTGATCGAGGAGCAGATCGCGAAGTTGATGCAGTCGGCGATGCGGTGGGCGGAGGAGAAGGCGAAGGGCAAGAGCGAGGGGGAGAAGCGGGAGTTGCCGGTGATGGATGTGGGGCGGGAGCGGGGCGAGGGGAAAGCGCCGCAGCCGCCGCGGTGAGCGCGGGCGGTGTGGGGATTGGGTGGGTTGAAGAGGATTGGAGAAGGAAGAGACACGGGCTGAAAGCCCGTGCCGCGGTGTTAGGACACGATCGCGCCCGGGGCGATGTCGGCGTCGGGGCGGAGGAGGATGACCTTGCGCTCCTCGGTGGCGGCGGCCGCGGCGTCCTTGGGGACGTTGCTGGCGGCCAGGAGCATGCCGCGGGACTCCTCGCCGCGGATCATGCGGGGCTCGAGGTTGGCGACGATGACGATGAGGCGGCCGAGGAGGTCCTCGGGACGGTAGTGGCCCTTGATGCCGGCGCAGATCTGGCGGGGCTGGCCGGAGCCGTCGTCGAGTTGGAGTTTCAGCAGGCGGTCGGCCTTGGGGTGGTCTTCGGCCTTGAGGATGCGTGCGACGCGCAGGTCGAGTTTGGCGAAGTCCTCGATGGAGACCTTCGGCTTCCCTTCGGCGGGCGTGGGCGTGGGGGCGGAGGCGGCGGGAGCGGGGGAAGCGGCGGGCGTCGGCGTCGGGTCGGCCATCGGTGATCTCCAGGAACGGCGAACCGGCGAGTCTAGGGCCGGTTGGTGGAGGTCGAGGATGGCGCTTCGGCGGGCTCGGGGTTGTCGGGAGCGGGCGCGGGGGGATCGGCGTCGGGCGCGGGCTCCGGATCGGGAGCGGGTGCGGCGGAGGCGGCGGGCGAGGTCCATGCGCCGTTGCGCCAGAGCGTGCGCGAGGGGTCAACGTTGAAGGTGGCGGCGAGTTCGGAGGGATCGAGGTCGCGGAGGGGAGCGCCGGAGTCGGCGGAGACCTGGGCGGCCCAGGAGCGCTGGATGCCGCTGAGGAGCGCGGCCTCGAGGCGGAGTTGGAGGAGGATCTCCTCGTCGCTGAGGCGCGGGCCGGGGTTGCCGCGGCAGGTGTAGCAGATCGTGGTCGTGCCGCCGCCTTCGCCGGGGCGGGTGACGGCGCGGCGGTTTCGGCACTCGGGGCAGTTGGGCCACTGGGCGATGTAGCGTCTGATGGCGGCGGCGCCGGTTTCGAGGCCGGGGGCGCTGAGGAGGGCCTCGTACTGCGTGAGCATCTCGGCGACGCCGGGGCGCTGGAGGAGTTGCTCGGCGCGGCGGCCCTCGCCGGGGCGGGCGTACCCCAGAACC
>CALAFV010000183.1 GCA_937891445.1 uncultured Phycisphaerales bacterium
CGTCGATGCCGAGGTAGCCGATCGCCGGGCCCGGGGCTCCCCGCCCGCCCCCGCCGCGAGCGCCCAGGTGCGAGCCGTTGAGTTCGCCGAAGAGCATCACGAGCACGCGGTTGAACTCCTCGGGCGTGCGCGTGCGCATCGCCAGCGACATGTAGCGCTCGGTCAATCCGGCCCAGTCCAGGCCCTTGAGCGTCGGGTGGTAGAAGCGGTCGCCGATGGTTCGTGCGGCCTCGAGGAACTTCTGGCGCTGCTGCGCCGGCACGTCGATCACCACGGGCGCCTCGATCCCCAGCGTCTCGGTCCTGCCGCCGGTGGGGGACGCGGTGGCCGCCTGCCCGGAGCGGACGAAGACGACCTTGTCGCCGGTGAGCGAGACGGAGACGTTGCCGACGCCGGCGCTCTCGATGACCTTGCGGTCCTCGCCCTTGTGGTCCACCGACACCAGCGAGCGGCGGCCGTCGATCTCGGCGGAGAAGATGATGCGGTCGCCGCCCGGCAGGATCGCCAGGTTTCCTTCGCTGCCGGAGTAGGACGTCAGCCGGCGCACGCGGAGGTAGGCGTCCTCAACGTCGAGCACCAGCGGCGATCCGGCCTCGCTCTTGAGGGGGGATGAGCCTTCCTTGCCGTCCTTGTCGTCGGCGCCGCCGGCCTTTTCCTCGCTCTTCTTCGCCGGCTCCTTCCGCTTGTCCTGCTCGGCGCTGAGGGGCTTGCGCTTCTTGGCGGCGTCGGCCGCTTCCTTGTAGTACTGCGCCAGTTCGTACGGCGCGAGCCCGTCGAGGCGACGGTCCAGCGCCAGCGTCCAGACGTCGTACTGCCCGTTCTCGCCGGCGCGGTCGCTGAGGAAGACGAGCACCTTGCCGTCGGCCGACAGCCGCGGGGCCGTGTCGTCGTCCGGGTGCCGCGTGAGGTTGATGGGCGGCGCGAGGGGCGCATCGGTGTCCGCCAGCGCGTCGAGGAGCCAGATGTCGCTGTTGAAGTCCAGGTCCTCGCGGGCGAAGATGATGTGGCGCGAGTCCGGCATCCACAGCGCCTCGGGCTCGTTCCACCCTTCCAGCAGCACGCGCTGCTGCATCGACTCAAGTTCGAGCACGCAGAGCGTCCCCAGCCCGCGCGTGAAGAGCAGCCGCTTGCCGTCGGGCGACGGCAGGGGCCGGCGCTCATCGGCGCCGCTGACCAGCAGCGGCTCGACGGTGAAGCGGAGCGACTCGGCCCAGCGCTTGCCGTGGTCGATCTTCTTCGCGTCGGGCTTCCTGGCGCTCCTGGTCTCCGCGGCCTTGGGCGCGGCATCGCCGCGTGCGCCGGATTCGGGCTGCGCATCGGAGCCGGCGGACTCCGGTGTCGCGGGCGTGTTCGTCGGCTCCGCCTGCTCTTCCTTCTGTTCTGACGTGGCGGCGGGGGGCTCGGCGGTGATGTCTTCGCGAGACAGCGCGACCGTCGCCCGGTAGATGCCGTACCGCCCCGACTCATCGGATGCGAAGTACAGGACGCGTCCATCCGGCGACCACGCGAGGTGCCGCTCGCGCCCGACCGTCGCCGTCACCCGGCGCGTCGGGCGTCCCTCTTCGGTGGAGCGCACGAAGACCTCGCCGCGAGCCACGACCGCGATGGTCTTTCCATCCGGGCTCAGCGCCGCCTCGGTGACCTCGCGGTCGAGGTTGATCCGCTGCGTGCTCAGCGCGGCGGCGTCGGCGCCGGCGAGGATCCGCACCGGCTGCGGCTCGGCCGCGGGGTCGGTCAGGCGGAGCCGGTAGAGCGTGTCCCAGACGACGAACGCCGCCCAGCGTCCATCGGCGCTGACGGTCAGGTCGCGCACGCCGTGGCCGAGGCTGGCCCGGCCGTCCTCCGTGGCCGGTTTGTCGGGTCTGAAGCGGGTGAGTTGCTTGAGCCCGCCGCCCTGGTCCGTGGCCCCCGGGGCCAGTTTCCACACGTTGTTCTGCCCATCGCGCGATGAGACAAAGACGACCGAGCCGTCCGGAAGCGGCCAGCCGTCGCCGTCCGTCCCGTCGAAGGTCGTCAGGCGCTCGAACGACCCCGTGTCGGGGTCGATGCGCCACAGGTCCATGTTCCCCGACCCGCGGTAGATCGGGCGCGTGAAGTCCAGCCGGCCGCGGGTCACGATCACCTCGCCCCGGCGCCCCATCCGCGGCAGGTTGCCGAAGGCGTCCGTCAGCCGCGACACCGGACCGGGGGCCGATGCTCCGGGGACGACGGCGACCCGGTAGAGTCTCGCGGACCGGTAGACCGAAGGCTCGTGCGACCCTGCGAAGAGGACCTCGGTCCCGTCGGCCGAGAAGCCGCCGAGGTGCTGGTCGGTGTCGGACACGGTGATCCGTTGCACGGGGCCGATGAGCAGGCCGCCCCCCGTCGTGGGGAGGATGGGGCTGACATAGAGGTTCTGCGGCCCGTCCCGCTCGGACTCGAAGGCCAGCATCGAGCCGTCGGGGGAGAAAGCGCTCCGCCGCTCCTCGGCGGGGTGCGCGGTCAGCCGGACGGCCACGCCGCCCGTCGCGGCGACCGACCAGAGGTCCCCCGCCCATGAGAAGACGATCGTCTCACCGTCCGGGCTCAGGGATGGGAACTGGGGGAAGCCGACGGTCGCGGCCTCGTCGGCGTTGAACTTGCGCCAGACCTCCATCGCCGTGCCGGCGCTCCCTTCCGCCCCCTCCCCGCGGGCGGAATCGGCGGAGACCAGGGCCTGCCCGTCCGCGCGGCACCCCAGCGTGGCGAGGCAGGCAGCCGCGAAGAGGCTCGCGACCCGGTGGGGCCGCCACGAGCGGCGCTCTGGCGCGGGGACATGGCGGTGAGCGGTGGGGGGGTGGGGGCGGTTAGGGGTTGCGGTGGGCATGGGGCGGTTTCCGCGGGACGGTTCTTGAGGATGGATGAGCCGTGCTCAACCGCATGGCGGCGAGCGGGTTGCATGCTACACGCTGGGGGCCGCCGCGCCGGCTCGCCGCCGGTTTCGCGGGCTCTCCCCGTCGGGGGGCCGACTTGACTTATTTACCGATTTGCGGTGGACTTACGGCTACGTCGGTCCCGGCGCTTCGGCGTCAGGGAGCCCACCCGGCGAGAGCAGTTCGAGCCCCCGCCCGTTCGGGCCGATCAGCCCGCGCGCGGCGGGTCTGTGATTGATTCAGTCTGGAGCCACCACGATGCGCAAGGCCCGCAATCGCCGCCTCTCTCATCAGACCTCGTGGGACGGATGCTTCGAAGGGCTCGAACAGCGCGTGCTGCTCAGCGGGTCGGTGACGGTCGAGGAGATGACGTGGTTCGGCGCGACCTCGCTGGCGCGGACGGACTCGTGGATCCTGACGTTCACGCACCGGATGTCCAACGAGCAGTCGATCGCGCGGGCCAACGAGGTGGCGGCGGCGCTGGGCGTGGTGCCGGAGAGCATCGAGCCGATCGGCCGCGGGCGCTGGGCGAGGCTGACCACGTCGAGCGCGGTGACGGAGGCTGCCGCCACCGCCGCGATGCACAACCTGGGCTTCCTGATGGCCGTCGAGCCCGAGTGGGCGTCGAGGCCGGCGCTGACGCCCAACGACGCCCGCTTCGCGGAGCAGTGGCCGCACCTGAACGTCGGCCAGTTCATCCCCGGCAGCGGGGAGGGGATCCCGGGCGCGGACATCAGCAGCACGCTGGCGTGGAACCAGTTGACCGGCTCGCGCCAGGTCGTCGTCGCGGTGCTCGACACCGGCATCGACCTGTTCCACCCCGACCTGATGGCCAACCTGTGGGTCAACCAGGGTGAGATCCCGGGGAACGGGCTGGACGACGACGGCAACGGCTTTATCGACGACGTCTACGGCTGGGACTTCGGCGACAACGACAACAACCCCCAGGACCAGCAGGGGCACGGCACGGCCGTGGCGGGCGTGATCGGCGCGGTGGGGAACAACGGCATCGGCGTCGCCGGGGTGAACTGGCAGGTGTCGATGATCGCCCTGAAGGTCTTCCCGGACGACTCGGAGTTCACCTTCACGGGCATGCAGATCGGCGCCCTGGATTACGTGACGATGCTGATCACCGACTTCGGGATCAACATCGTCGTGACCAACAACAGTTACGGCGGCCTCGCCTCGGGGAGCGACTTCTTCGATGTCGGCCGCCAGGTCGCGATCCAGGACTCGGTGGACGCCGGGGCGCTGTTCGTCGCCGCCGCGGGCAACGAGTCCAACGACAACGACGGCGCCGTGCAGGCCTACCCCGCTTCGCACGACAACCCGATGATCATTTCGGTGGCCGCCACCGACAACCGCGACCAACTCGCCGACTTCAGCAACTGGGGGCTGACGTCCGTGGACCTCGGGGCGCCGGGCGTGCGCACGCTCACGACGGCCGTCGGCGGCGGGTACGAGTTCATCGACGGCACGAGTTTCGCCTCGCCGTACACCGCCGGCGTGGTGGCGCTGCTGGCCGCGGCGTCGCCGTTCGCGACCCCGGCGCAGTTGCGTGACGCGATCCTCGATGGCGCCGACCTCGTCACGGCCCTCATCGGGCGCACGGTCACCGGCGGCCGCCTCAACGCCTTCCGCGCCCTGCAACTGGTCGGCTTCCCGGGCCCGCTGGTGCTCAACATCTCCCCCGGCTCGGTCAGTGGCCCGGTGGGCACGATCCAGGTGCAGTTCAACGAGCCCATCGACCCGACCTTCGTCGCCCCGGCGGGCATCGAACTGCGCCGCGCGAACCTCGACGGCGACTTCGACGGCGACGACATCTTCATCTCCATCCCCGCCAGCAACATCACCATCGACGGCGCGGTGATGACCATTACCTCGCCTGTCGGCCTGCTGCCGCTGGACGAGTACCGCCTGACGCTCCGCGCCGCGTACTTCCGCGACCTGGAGGGCAACCTCCTCAACGGCACCACGGTCAGCGGCAACGACGAGGTGTACCACTTCCGCATCATCGCGGGCGGCGGCGCGCTGGAGCCCAACGACAACCTCAACCAGGCGATCCCCGTCATCTACGACGGCGCGGGCAACGCCACCTTCGCCGGTCTGGCCATCGGCGACGGCCCGCACAGCAGCCTGGACGTGGACATGTTCCGCATCACGCTGCTGGGCGCTGGTCTGATCACCGTCCGCGTCGATGCCCGCAACCTCCCGGTCCCCTCGGAACTCGACTCGGTCATCCGCGTCTTCGACGCCTCCGGGAAGGAGATCGCCCGCAACGACAACTTCAACGGTCTGGACAGTTTCGTTCAGATCTTCGTGAACGCCGGCGGCCGCTACTACGTCGGCATCTCCGGCTTCGGCAACGCCGAGTACAACCCGCTGCAGGTCGCCACGGGCACGGCGGGACAGTCCACCGGCCTCTACAACGTCTCCTTCCACATCGTCCCCGCCAGCCCCGAGCAGATCACCTACTCCTCGCCGCCGGGCGCCATCCCGATCCCGGCCTCCGGCACGATCACCAGCGGCATCTTCGTGCCCGACATCCGGACGATCGCCGACCTCAACGTCCGCATCAACATCACCCACACGTTCGTGGGAGACCTCCGCATCACGCTGACGTCGCCCACGGGCGTCGTGATCCCGCTGGTGCTCAACCGCGGCGGCTCGGGCGACGACTTCACGGACACGCTCTTTGACGATTCGGCCGCGATCTCGATCGCGGCGGCCACGGCGCCCTTCACCGGCTCCTTCCGCCCCGAGAGCCCGCTGGAGGCGGTGAACAGGGACTCGGCCTCGGGCCTGTGGGTCCTCACGATCACCGACACGGCCCCGCTCAACTCCGGCATGCTCATTTCCTGGGCGCTGGAGTTCACCCTCGAGGCCGCGCCGAACGGTCTGCACGAGTTCAACGACACGATCTTCAACGCCACCGACTCGACGATCTCCGGCACCGGCACGGCGCAGTTCGGGGCGGTCATCGGCGACGGCGCCTTCGGCCGGCGCGACGTGGACCTCTTCCGCGTCGTCGTGGACGCGGGCACGACGCTCACCGTGCATGCCAACTCCGACGGCCAACTTGACACGGTCCTGCGCCTCTTCGATCAGCAGGGCAACCCGCTGCTGATCGACGCCCGCCCCGACTCGCGCAACTCGACCTTCTCGTACCCCGTGCAAATGGCGGGCATCTACTACATCGGCGTCTCCGGCGGCGCCAACACCGACTACCAGAGCACCGTCGCGGCCTCCGGCACTCCGACCAACGAGACGGGCAACTACATCCTGATCATCGAGGTCACCGGCGGCGTCACCGAGGGCGCCGTCGTCCTGACGGGCAACAACATGCTCGTCGGCGTCAACCGCGACGGCTCCATCGGCATCCAGTCCACGGCGACCACCACCGGGATCAACATCGGCGGCATCGAGTTCGTCGCCGGCACGGGCGCTCTGGCCGACGACAACGAGTCGTTCTTCGGCGCGATCTTCGACGGCTTCACCTTCCAGAACGCCGGCGCTTCGCACACCGAGGTGCCGATGTCCATCGCGAACCAGTCCGACTTCCGCAACCGGCGCCTCGTCGCCGAGGGCCTCTTCCGCGGGCCGATCCCCGAGGCCGGCCAGGGCGGGCTGCTGATCCGCCGCGCCCTGTCCTTCGGCCTGGACGACTCCTTCATCGCCGTGGACATCTCCCTCACCAACACGACCTTCTCGCCGATGGGGCAGGTCGGCTGGGTCGAGGGGCTCCGGGGCCTGCAGGCCGCCCTGCTGGGCTCCCCGTTCACGCGAACCATCCACAACCGCGACAACGCCACCGGTCGCCTGGTCACTTCGACCTACTACGACGAGGACTTCCCGGCCGGTCTGACGCTCGCCATCGGCGCTCCGGAGGCCGGCCCCGGCATCACCGTCACGACGTCTGTCGAAGCGGTGGGCACCGTCCGCGACGCCTTCCAGGTCGTGGGCTCGCCCGTTGACCCCGATCCCAGCGACGCGGAACTGGGCGACGAGCGCGACGGCCTGCTGACCGTCGGCTTCGACATCGGCGACCTCGACCCGGGCGAGACCGTCCACCTCCGCTACTTCATCTTCGCCGGCACGTCGCTGATGGAAGTGCGCAGCCGCTTCCAGGAACTCGAGGCCGGCACCGGCAGCGGCCACCTCGTCGGCGACCCGCTCGACACGAACATCGCCGCCGCGGACCTGCCCTACGCCGTCTACTACCCCGAGGGCTTCGCCAACGACCGGGCCCGCACCTTCCTGCCCATCAGCAACCCGCACCACGTCCCCGCCCGCGTGGTGGTGATCGCCCGCTACGAGGACCCCAACCTGCCTGCCGAGGTCATCGCCGACACGGTGATGAACCCCGACTCGCGCGGCGGCATCACGATCACGACGCCCGAGTTGTTCGCGGCCGACCAGCAACTGGTCGCCAAGAACACCCCCTACGCCCTGGAGATCCGCTCCTCCGTTCCGGTGGGCGCGACGCTCAGCCACTTCGACTTCGGCATCTCCACCGGCCAGGCGTTCACCTCAGAGGCCAGCACGACCTGGACCTTCAGCGAGGGCTTCAAGAGCCCGGGCATCAACGACTTCCTGGTCTTCCTCAACACCTCCGACCAGGACATCAAGGTCACGCTCACCGTCTTCCACGAGAACACCGGGCAGCAGTTCGCGTTCACGCAGGAGGTCGGCGCCGGCAAGCGCGGCGGGTGGGACCTGGGCGCGACCCAGACCATCCCCGACGGTCCTTTCGCGATGCGTCTGGACGCCGAGGCGCCGATCGTCGCGGCCCTCACCCACTTCGACTCCAACCTCGGCGGCGGCTTCGCCCTGCTGGGCCTCCCCAACGCCGGCGCGACCAAGGGCGTGAGCCCCGAGGGGCAACTGGGCCTGAACTCCGGCACCGAGTTCGTCACCATCCTCAACGCCGGCAATCAGGCCGCGGACATCACCTTCACGTTCCTCTTCGCCAACCAGAGCGCGTTCCGCTACCAGATGCGGGTGCAGCCCGGCCGGCGCAGCGGCTTCAACGTCGCCCAACTCCCCGGCTTCCCGAGCCTCAACCAGCCCTACGCCGTCACGTACGAGTCCACGCAGCCGGTTTCGGTCTCGCTCTCCAGTTTCGCCTTCGGCGCTGGCGCGGCGACCCGGTTCACCGACACGGCCCACACCTTCTGGGTCTTCTCCGAGGGCTTCCGCCCCGGCGTCGGCAGCGCCGTCACCGAGTACCTGCGGCTGTTCTCGCACGCCAACGACCCCGTCACGGTCGAGATCGCGATCGACTTCGCCCCCAACCCCGCGTTCAACGACCCGGGCGGCACCGAGACCTTCCGGCGCGTCCTCACGCCCCGGGCGGCCAACGACTTCAACATCCACGACTTCATCACCGGCGTCCGGCGCGACCGCGACACCTTCTACAGCATCTCCATCCGCTCGGCGACGCCGATCACCGCCTACACGGGGCGCTACGACGCCTTCCTCAACGGCGGCTTCGGCACCCTCGGCACCCCGCTGGGCAACACAATGCCCTCGCTGCTGTAACCCGGGCGGTAAGCCAACCCTCCCCCGCGGGCGGCCGGCCGGCCGCCCGCGTTTCTTTTGGTTCCCGGGCCGTCGGGGGGCCGAAACTCCCCGTCCAGCCCGAACCGGCGAGGTGGCGTTCCTATGATCTCGCCTTGGTCCCGGCGCACCCGCGCCGGGTGCCTTGGTGTCCGAGGGCGTAGCTCAGTTGGTAGAGCATCGGACTTTTAATCCGTTGGTCCCGAGTTCGAGTCTCGGCGCCCTCATTCGGTGATCGCGTTGGCCGCCCGCGGCGGGCGCGGTCTGGAGACACGGCCCAACGATGCGAGTTGTCCACGCGAACTGGTCCGACGGTTGTCTCCACGTCTGGGCTGAGGTCGCGCGGTCGTGGTCCGAGGCCACGAGCCGTCCCGCTCCATCCTCCGAGGTCTCCGCGCACGAGAACGGCCGCGCGACGCCCCCTGCCCATCCGTACGCCGCGGGCGGCGACGACCTCGCCTCGCTTGCCGAGCGCCTGGGCCTGAAGGGCGAGCCGTCGCAGATCGTGCTTCGCCTGCCCGCCCGCGGCGGGGTCCCGGTCCCCAGCCCGCGCCTGGCCCACGCGCTCGGCCACGCCGCCCGCAACGGCAACGGCGAAGCGCATGAGCCGTGTCTGGCTCGGTTCGCGGTTCAGACGCTCCGTATCCAGCCCGCCGCGGCCGCCGCGACGCTCGATGTTCTCGAGGCGCTCGACGAGGCCGATGCGGCCGGCGCTGACGATCTGCGCCCGGGCCCAACCGTCGGCTTCTTCGCCGCCGCGGCCCGCTTCACGCGGCACCTGCTGGCGCAGCAGCGCTTCGTGCCCTCGCTGCGACAGGAGGTCTCGGGCCAGGTGCGCGGCCTGTGGCAGGTCTGGGCGGCGGATGAGCCGTCGCTGGAGCGAGTCCGGCTGCTGCTGGCGGCGATGCCCCCGGCGGCGCGGGCCGTGGACGATGACGCGGGCGGCCATCCGTGGGCGG
>CALAFV010000184.1 GCA_937891445.1 uncultured Phycisphaerales bacterium
CTTGTAGGGGGAGATCTGGGCGGCGATGTTCCACCAGTAGAGGGCCATGGCGGAGCCCACGACGAGGATGATGGCCATGACGATGATGATGGTGAGCCAGGGCATGGGAAATGGTAAGAGGCCCACGGGAGCGTGGTGCGTGGCGCTTGGGCGGCGCGTGTGATGGGAAGGAGTGTCGCCCCCGAACCAAGCGGGAGATCAGGACCTCACTCGACCTCTTCCAAAGGGAGAGAGGGCCGGAGCGCAGGCTTTGAGGCCGAAACGGAAGGGTCGTCGGTGGTCAGAGTTCGACCACCTGCATGTCCGGCTCGTGGTGGACCTCGACGGTGGGCATCTTCACGTCGGTGGTGAAGGCGGCCAGCGCGGGGGCGAAGGCGGCCATGCGGCGGCGGGTGTCGGCCGCGTTGAAGAACATCCGGCGGCGGCGTGAGGAGTCGGCGCCGGGGTAGGTGGTGAGCGTCGCCTGCTCGCGGCCGGGGATGTCGAGGCTCATCGGGCCGCCCTCGGCGCCGTCGTCGAAGGGGCCGGGGGAGCCGGCGGGGATCTCGGCGCCGACGCCCAGGCGTGCCGCGGCGATCAGCTCGGCGGCGATCTCCCCTTCCTGCTTGGCGCCCTCGATGACGGGGATCGCGGCCTCGAAGGCCTGGAGGAGGTCCTTGGCGTTCTGGAAGGTGCCGGCCTTCTCGACCCAGGTCGCGCCGGGGAGGACGATGTCGGCACGCTTGACGAGGCGCGAGTCGAGCGTGTCGATGAGGACGACGAAGACGCCCTCGAGCGCGCGGAGGAGGTCGTCGGTGACCCAGTCGCTGGGGTAGTTGCCGGTGAGGATGACAGCGCTGATCTGGCGGGAGCGGAGGCGCTCCAGGAGTTGCTCGTAGGTGCTGACGGCGCCGCGGGCCGGGGACTTCTCGGAGAGGGCGGTGAGGACGCGGGTGACGCCGCGGCGGTTGGGGCACTTCTCGGCGTAGACGGTGTAACCGTTGGGCATGCTCTTGCCGCCGGGGTAGGTCTTGTCCTGGCCGTGGACGGGGACGGGGCCGAGGGCGAGCACGGCATTGGGGTCCAGGGCCTGGGCGGCCTGGCCGAGGACGAAGGCCTCCTCGCACGGAAGCATGGGGCTGACCATCAGGGCCAGGCGGCCGGAGCCGGAGCGCTGGCCGTTGCCGGAGGAGGAGGGGGAGGGGGAGGCGCCGATGGCGGCGCGGATGCCGTCGACGGCGTCCTGGATGGCGCGGGCCCACTCGCAGGGGACCTGGACGCCGAACTGGCGGTGCATGGGGGTGCGGAGGCGGCGCTCGTCGTGGACGTGCTTCCAGCCGTAGCGGATCTCGTCGGAGATCCACCAGCCGTTGACGTTCATGTTCGTGCGGGGCTTGATGCGGTAGACGCGGCCCTCATTGTGGTGGATGGTGATGTTGTCGCCCGAAGCGGTGACGCCGTCGATGCTGGGCGTCTCCTTGAGGAACCAGACGCGCTGGGCGAAGAGGAAGTCCTTCTCGAGCAGGGCGCCGACGGGGCAGAGGTCCACGACGTTGACGGAGAGTTCGTTGTCGAGGGGGACGCCGGGGAAGACGTCGATCTCCTCCTTGTTGCCGCGGCCCTGGACGTGGAGTTCGGCGGTGCCGGTGACCTCGCGGGTGAAGCGGACGCAGCGGGTGCACATGATGCACCGGTCGGCGTAGAGGTAGACGTGGGGGCCGACGTCCTTCTTGGGGTTCTTGATCTTGGTCTCTTCGAAGCGGGAGACGCCGCGGCCGTACTCGTAGGAGTAGTCCTGGAGGAAGCACTCGCCGGACTGGTCGCAGACGGGGCAGTCCAGCGGGTGGTTGATCAGGAGGTACTCCATGACGGCCTTCTGGTTCTGGACGGCCTTGGGGGAGTCGGTGTAGACGACCATGCCGTCGGCGGCGGCGGTCTGGCAGGTCGGCATGAGTTTGCCGCCCATGTAGGGCTCGAGGGCGTTGTTGTTGCGGGGGTTGGGGGCCCAGACCTCGGCGAGGCAGATGCGGCAGGAGGCGGGGATGGAGAGGGCGTCGTGGTAGCAGTACTGCGGGATCTCCACGCCGTTGGCGTTGGCGATCTGGAGGATCATCTGCCCGGGCTGGAACTCGCAGGTCTTGCCGTTGATGGTGATCTGGGGCATCGCGGGGCCTTTGAAGCGGGTCCGGGGCCCGGCCGGCCGCGGTTTGGGGGCGCGGACGGGGAAGGGGCCGTGGGGCGGGATAGTAGTGGGCCTTGAGGGGCGGCGGGTCCGGGGCGGCGGGCGCGCGAATCCTGCGGGGGTCGCTGGCACCGGCCGAGCGGGCTGGTATTGTTTGGCCGCGGAAGAGAGAACCGGGCCGGTGGCGACGCGGCCCGGGTGGTGCGGGGGGCACCCCGAGAGATCGTCGTGTGTTCGTGGGAGTGACGCGGCCTGTGCGGCCTGCGCGGTGTGTGCCGCGTGCGCCGGCGGGGCGTGGCGCGACCCGGTCGACGTCTGCGCGGGGCGTGTCGGTACGACCGGCGCGGCCGCGGGCGGGCGACGGCCGGAGGCGGAGGGATCGGTGGCGGGGGGAGGGGACCAAGGCAGGCTTGATGGACCCCGTGCGCGGGGATCCCGAGATCGTGCAGAAAGGAAGACCATGAAGGCCCGGTGCGCCCTTGCGGTGTGTGTTGTGTCCTCGGCAGCGGCTCTGGCGCCCTCGGCGCGGGCGGACGTGGTGGAGATCGCGTCGTACTCGGCGGGGAGCACGGAGGGGCTCGGGGCGTTCGTGGGGATGCTGGAGTACGTGCCGCAGACGGCGACGAGCGGGTTGCTGACGGTGTCGCTGACGAACACGAGCCCGGCGGAGAACGGGGGGCTGATCACGGGGTTCGTGCTGCGGATCGGGTCGGCGGACGCGGGGGCGGCGGCGACGCTGACCGGCGGTTCGCACGCTTTTGTTGGCCTGGGACCGGAGAGCGCGCCGCCGTTCGGGGTGTTCGACGCGGGGGCGGCGCTGGGCGGGTCGTGGACCGGGGGCGGGAACCCCAACGGGGGGATCGCGGTCGGGGCGACGGGGACGTTTACGTTCGACGTGCACGCGGCGGACGCGGGGTCGCTGACGGCGGAGCGTTTCATCACCGCGGATGAGCCGTACGGCTTCGTCGTGCGGATGCGCGGGTTCGCGAACGGCGGGTCGGACAAGGTGCCGGGGGTGCTGGTGCCGGGGCCGGGGGCGGCGGGCGTGCTCGCGGCGGGGTTGGCGATGGCGGGCTCGCGGCGCCGGCGTCGCGGCTAAGCGGTTGAGCGGTTGTTGACGCGGTTTTGTGTGAGCAGACGCGGGTTGCCGCGGGCGATGTTGTCGTGCGCGCGTGCGGAGGGGGGAGGAGGATTGGGCTGGGTGGTCCGTGTGTGCGGGCGGCGCGGGGCGTGCGGGGAGGGGGAGCGCGATCGCGGCGGGCGGCGGGGCCTGAGCGGCGCAGCGGGCGCCGGGTGTGGCAGTGTTTGGAGTCGCCGCGGGCCGCGGCCTCGCGGCGGG
>CALAFV010000185.1 GCA_937891445.1 uncultured Phycisphaerales bacterium
GGCGGCGAGGAGTCGTTGGGGTGTGTGCGCTCGGTGCGCCGCTGCTCCCTCGCCCGCCTCAACTCCTCCAGCCGCTCCGCGAGCATCGCCTCCACCCCCCGCGGCACGGGCCGGTAGTACCGCTTCTCCACCCCCAGATAGTCCTGCCCCGAGACACCCCCCACGCCCGCCACATCCTCGAGGTCGTGCGCGTACTCGTACGTCTCGCCCTTCTCCGAGCCGGCGCTCTTGGCCTTGGCCTTCTTCACGTTCCCGTCCTTGATCGCCGACGGCACCGCGATGGTCCGGCCTTCCTTCACGTCGCCCAGCGCTTCCTCGATCGCCACGTAACTCGCGTTGCTCTTGGGTGCCAGCGCCAGGTATGTCGTGCACTGCGCGAGCGTGATCCGCGCCTCGGGCATGCCGATGCGCTCGACCAGTTCCCAGCACGCCGCGGCGACCATGATCCCGCGCGGGTCGGCGTTGCCGATGTCCTCGCTGGCGAGGATCGCCAGCCGCCGCGCGATGAACCGCGGGTCCTCCCCCGCGTCGAGCATGCGCGCCAGCCAGTAGATCGCCGCGTCCGGGTCGCTGCCGCGCACGGACTTGATGAACGCCGAGATCGTGTCGTAGTGCTCGTCCCCCGTCCCGTCGTACACGGCGGCCTTCTGCTGGATGGACTCCTCGGCGTCGGCCCGGGTGATCAGGATCCGCCGCCGCGGCGCGCCCGTCGCTCCCGGCGCCGCTTGACCAACTCCTCGAACCCCAGGCCTTGGAGCAGCGCCATCACGATGTCGAACAGGATCATCATCCCCGGCCTCCGATCGCGATGCTCCCGTTCCTTGGGAACTCAGCACGGCGACTTCCAGCGCCGTCAGCGCCCGCCTCGCATCCCCGTCGCTCTTGATCGCCCACACCCGCAGCGCCTCGTCCTCCACGTGCAGGTCGAGTTTCCCGTACCCGCGCTCCGGGTCCGCGATCGCGCGGCGCAGGACCCCGATCACGTCCTCCTCGCTCAGCGGCTCGAGCCGGAAGAGCGTGCTGCGGCTGACCAGCGCCGAGTTGACCGCGAACAGCGGGTTCTCCGTCGTCGCGCCGATCAGCGTGATCAGCCCGCGCTCCACGTCCGCCAGCAGCACGTCCTGCTGCGCGCGGCTGAAGCGGTGGATCTCGTCCAGGAAAAGGACCGTCCGCTTCCCCCCGTCGGTCAGCCGCCGCTCGGCGTCCTGGATGATCTCGCGGATCCGCGCCACCCCGACCGCCGCGGCGTTCTCACGCTCGAAGTGCCGGTCCAGCGTCCGCGCGATCACCTCCGCCAGCGTCGTCTTTCCCGTCCCCGGCGGGCCGTGGAAGATCACGCTCGTGAGCGCATCGGCGTCGATCATCCGCCGCAGCAACTTCCCCGGCCCCAGAATGTGCCGCTGCCCCGCGACCTCGTCGAGCGTGCGCGGCCGCATCCGCACCGCCAGCGGCGCGACCCGCCCCACGATCTCCCGCCGCTTGCCCGACCACAGGTCGTCCATGCCGGATCGTACGGACCCCCGCGCGCCCGCACGCCCAGAGCGCGCCCCAACGGCCCACCGCGTCACCCCGTTTGTGCGCCCTAACATCGGCCCTCGTGACGCCCGGCGCCCTCATGCTGGTCGCTCTGGCCGCCCTGCTGTGGCTCGGCTTCGCCGCGCTGGTCAGGTACCTGCGCCACAACCCGCGCGGCCGCGCGGACCTTGAGGGGGCGATCGCGTGGGCCGTGATCCTCGCCTACTCCCGCCTCTTCCACCGCCTCCGCGTCGAGGGGCGCGAGCACATCCCGGCCCGCGGCCCGCTGATCGTCGTTTCCAACCACACCGCCGGGCTCGACCCGCTGCTGATCCAGGCCGGCATGCGCGACCTGGAGATCCGCTGGATGATGGCCCGCGACATGATGATCCCCGAACTGGCCCAACTCTGGGAGTGGCTGCGGATCATCCCCGTAGCCCGCTCCCGCCCGGGCGCCGGCGGGCGGGGCGACGCGGCGTCGGCCCGCGAAGCCATGCGCCACCTCAAGCGCGGCGGCGTCCTCGGCGTCTTCCCCGAAGGGGGCATCGAGCGCCCGCCGGGGATCATCCGGCCCTTCGCCCCCGGCGTCGGCCTGCTGGCGCTCAAGACCGGCGCGCCCGTGCTGCCGGTGGCGATCAGCGGGCCGGCGTACCGGCCGACCGCGTGGGGGAGCCTCTTCCGCCCCAGCCGCTCGCGCGTCGAGTTCCTCGATCCGGTCTGCTACAAGGGCGCCAACATGGACGCCGAGCAGGTCGCCGCCGACATCCAGCGGCGCATCGCCCGCGCGCTGGGGTGGCCCATCGCCCACGAGCCCGGCGATACCGACGAGTAGCAGGGGGCCTTACTTCGCGCCGGCCCGCAGCCGCTTGAGCGCTTCGAGCCGGTCGGTGTGCACCTTTCGATCCGGCTCGATCTGCGTCAGGGCCCACAGATGCCGCTCGGCGGTGTCGAAGTCGCTGCGCTTGATCGCGACCGTCGCCGCCAGTTCGCGCATCTCGGCGTTGTACGGCGCGACCTGCGTCGCCCGCTCGGCCTTGGCCGCCGCCTCGGCCCACCGCCCCAGGGCCGCGCATCTGCGAGCCAGTT
>CALAFV010000186.1 GCA_937891445.1 uncultured Phycisphaerales bacterium
GCAGCGCCGTCGAGGCGCTGCGGCGCGAGCAGTCGGTCGTGCGGGCGGCCACCGAAACAGTCCTCGCGCACCTGGACGGCGTCATGCGCCAGGTGACGGCCCGGCTGGCCGCGACCGGCGCCCGCGCCGGGACGTACGGGCGAGCGGGCGTCGTCGCCGCGGCGACGACCGGCGCCATCGACATGACCTCCTGAGGGCGCGCACCATGGGCCTGAACTCCTCGCTCCAGATCGGCCGCTCGGCCCTCACCGCCAGCCAACTTGCGCTGCAAGTGACGGGCAACAACCTCGCCAACATAGCGACGCCCGGATACTCGCGCCAACTCGCCACGCTCGCGCCCATCCGCGAGGCGGGCATGGGCAACATCCTCGTCGGCCGCGGCGTCACCGTGCTGGACGTCCGCCGGCAGATCGACTTCGCACTGCAGACGCGGCTGTGGGCGAGCATCTCCGAGCAGGCCGGCGGCTCCACCGAACTGGACCTCCTCTCGCAGGTCGAGGCCACGCTCAACGAACTGTCGGACTCCGACCTCTCCAGCGAACTTTCGGCGTTCTTCAACGCCTGGTCCGAACTGGCCAACTCGCCCGCGACGCCCGGAACGCGGTCGCTGATCATCCAGAAGGGGCAGGCGCTGGCGGCGTACATCCGGCGCCTGCGCGCCGACCTGGCCGAGCAGCGCACGCACATCGACCGCCAGATCGACCTCAACGTCAGCCGGGCCGACGAACTGGTCGCCTCGATCGCGCAACTCAACGCCGAGATCGTGCAGATCGAGGGGACGGGCGGGATGGCCAGCGCGCTGCGCGACCAGCGCGACTCGCTGATCTCCGAACTCAGCCAGTACGTGGACGTCTCCACGATCGAGCAGTCAACCGGCGCGGTGGACGTGTACATAGGCTCGACGCCCGTCGTCCTGGGCGGGACGTCGCGCGGGCTGCGCGTGCAGCGGGAGTCCGGGCCCAACGGCGTCGTGGTCCGGCTGCGTCTGCGCGAGAGCCCGCAGGATGTGGACGTCTCCTCGGGCCGGATCGGCGCGTTGCTCTCCCAGCGCGGCACGCTCGTGGACGACACCCTCGAGCGGCTCGACAGGGTCGCCGCGAACCTCATCTTCGAGGTCAACCGCATCCACAGCGCCGGCTACGGCACGGCGGCGCTCACCTCGACGGTCGGGACCCGCACCGTCGCCGGCGCGGACGTGAACCGCGCCCTGAACGACCCGGCCAACGGAACGTTCGCGGGCCTGCCCTTCCGCGCCGTCAACGGCGGCTTCCTCGTCAGCGTCCGCGACGCGACGACGGGCTCGACGCAGACGGTGCGCATCGAGGTGGACCTCGACGGGATCGACAACTCCGGCAACCCCGGGTACGGCGACGACTCCTCCGTCGCCTCGATCGCCGCGGCCCTCAACGCGATCCCGAACCTCAGCGCGACGGTGAACCCCGACGGCACGATCTCGATCAACGCCGCCAGCGGGTACGAGTTCTCGTTCTCGGAGGACACAAGCGGTGTTCTGGCCGTCCTGGGGATCAACACGTTCTTCACCGGAGAGTCGGCCTCGACCATCGGGGTCCGCGACCAACTCGCGTCGAATCCTGCTCTGCTTTCGGCGGGCGCGCTGGTGGACGGCACGCCCGACGACAACGCCGCGGCCCTGGCGATCGCCGCCCTCCGCGACCGGCCCGTGGCGGGGCTAGGCGGGATGTCGATCTCCGGCTCCTGGCAGGACGCCGTGCAGACGATCGGCATCCGCGTCGGCAGCGCCCGCACGCGCTACGAGGCCACGACGATCGTCCGCGAGAACCTCGAGGCCCAGCGGGCCAGCATCTCCGGCGTGAACGTGGACGAGGAATCGATCAACATGCTCACGTACCAGCGCCAGTACGAGGGCGCGGCCCGGTTCATCACGGTCGTGGACGAGATGACCCGGACGCTGCTCTCGCTGATTTGAGGAACGAGGAAGCAGGAAAATGGAAATGAGATGACCGTTTCACACCAGCGCTCAACTTCACCATTTCCACTTTCCATTTTTTCGGTTTCCACTTCCTCCTCCCGAGGTAGCCCATGAGCAGCATCTCCTCCAACGTCGGCCGCGTCTCGACGCTCATGGCGTCCCGGTTCTTCATGAACAATCTGAACCGGACGAACCTCGACCTGCTGACGCTCCAGACCAAACTCGCCACCTACAAGGACGTCGGCAAGGTCTCCGACGACCCCATCCGCGCCGCGACCATCTCCGTCCTCGACGACCGCCTCGAGCAGGCCCGCCAGCGCCTGCGGAACCTCGACGCCGCCGACGCGGCCCTGAGCGTCCTCGACACCGCGATGGGCGAGGCCTCGGACCTGGTGCTGGAGGCCAAGAGCATCGCCCTCTCGCAGATCGGCCTGACCTCCGACACCGAGACCCGCCGCCAGCAGGCCGTCGTCATCGACTCGCTCATCCGCCAACTCTACGACCTCACCAACCGTTCGCACAACGGTGTGTATATCTTCGGCGGCTCCACGGCGACCCGGCAGCCCGTGTTCGAGCAGAGCGGCGGGTTCCGCTACACCGCCCGCGGCGTCGGCCTCTTCACCGACATCGGCTCCGCCGACCGCATCCCGGTGACCCTCGGCGTGGACGCCGCCATCGGTCCGATCTCCTCGCGCCTGCGCTCCACGACGGACCTCAACCCCGCCCTGACGCCGGGGACCCGCGTGAGCGATCTCCGCGGCGCCGCCGGCCTGGGCGTGGAACTGGCCCCGATCTCCTTCTCCTTCGCCGGCGGCCCGACGGCGACGGTGGACCTTACCGAGGCCGACACGATGCAGGACGTCGCCGACGCCCTGACCGCCGCGATCCGCCAGTACGAGACCGACCACGGCGTCAGCATCCTCGGCCCCGGCGGCATCACCATCGGCGGCGGGCCCAACAACGGCGCCCTCGTCTTCGACATGGCCGGCGGCGCGCCCGGCGACGGGCTGGTCTTCCAGGACATCGGCGCCGGCGTCGCCGCGCGCGACCTGGGCCTCGCCGGCGTGAGTTTCGACACCGCGAACTCGACCACCGCCGACCTCGACCCGCGCCTCACGGAACTGACCCCGGTCTCGGCCATCCCCTCGGTCGCCGGCAACCTCGGCAGCATCCGCTTCCGCCTGACGACCGCCAGTGGCAGCACGCTCCGGGATGTGGACCTGTCCTCGGCCCAGACCATGGGCGACATCATCAACCTGATCCAGACCTACGCCCCCGGCGTGCGGGCGGAGATCGGCGCCGACGGCCGCGGCCTGGACGTCCTCAACGAGATCGGCGGCCCCACCCTCACCATCGAGGAAGTCCCCGGCGGCCTCGGCACGGCGACCGCCCTGGGCATCCGCACCTACAGCGCCACCACCCGCATCGCGGACTTCAACCACGGCCGCGGCGTCCGCATCGTGGACGGCGCCGTGGACCCCGTCACCGGCGCCCCGGACCCCGCCGGCGACGTGGACTTCATCATCCGCCTCGGCGACGGCAGCGACTTCGCCGTGGACCTGCGGCCGCAGGACCTCGCGACCGTCCAGTCCGTCATCGACCGGATCAACCAGGCCGCGGCCGACGCCGTCGCCGCCGGCCTGATCCCCGCGGGCGCCTTCACCGCCGGCCTCACCGACGACGCCAACGGCATCACCTTCTTCGACAACCTCGGCCTGGGCCCCATCACCGTCGAGAAGGCCAACAACTCCCCCGCCGCCGAGGACCTGGGCCTCCTGGCCGGCACGTGGGACGCGGGGAGCGCAACTTTCGTCGCGCAAGATCGGGCGGGAATCCGCGTGGACAACCTGTTCACGAGCCTCATCGCCCTCCGCGACGCCCTCCGGGCCGACGACTCGGTTGGCATCAGCCTTGCTGTCGACATGCTCAACGCGGACGTGGAGCGCATCGCCTCCACCCGCGCCCTGGTCGGCGTCCACGCCCAGCGTGTGCAGCGGGTCGCCGAGCATCAGGAGGACCGGACGGTGCTCGACGAGCGGATCAAGAGCGAACTTCAGGACCTCGACTTCACCGCCGCGGCGATCCGCCTGAGCCTCCTGCAGACCCAGTTGCAGGCCGGGCTGTCGGTCGCGGCCCGGTCGCAGTCAATGAGCCTTCTGGACTTCCTCGGCTAACGCCGGGGGTTCGGCTTTGCAGCGCGGCCGCCGGCCTCGGCCCCGGCGGACGCGGACGACAGGATGTCGCCCGGCGGAGTGCCGGGACAAGTGAAGGATCGGGCCGAACAGATCGGAGCGCACCCATGCACGTGCGGACCACCCGGTTCGGGGACCTGGAGATCGCGGACGACCGCGTGATCTACTTCCCCAAGGGTCTCCTGGGATTCGCGGAGCACAAGCGATACTGCCTCCTCGAGCCCGCGGAGGATGCCTGCTTCTTCTGGCTCCAGTCCGTGGACGACCCGTCCCTCGCCTTCGTCGTGACGGACCCGAGCTTCTTCGTCTCGGATTACTCCGTGCCGATCCGCGAGGACCAGATGGTGGAACTCAAACTCCCGCGTCTTGAGGATGCGCAGGTCTTCGTGATCGTCAACAAGATCGACCAGTCGCTGACGGGGAACCTCCAGGGGCCCCTGGTGATCAACACCATCAGCCGCACGGGCGAGCAGTTCGTGCTGGCGGAGAAGCGGTGGACGACCCGGCACCCGCTGGTGAACCTCGCCGAGGCGAGCCAGCGCAGGGCGGCGGTCTCTGCGTAGCGATGACGCCGCGTCCCCGCACAGCACCGACCCCATCCCGCTCCGGGGCCGTCCGGGCACGGAAGCCCGCGCCCCCGCTACGCCCCCTTTCGCATCCTTCGCCGCACACCCCACCCCCACAAACGACCCTTCACTCCAACCCCCGCGCCGGAGCTGGCGCGGGGCAGGAGCCGATCGATGCTGGTTCTCTCACGTCAGCGCGACGAGACAATCATGATCGGCGACGAGATCGAGATCACCGTCGTCGACATCCGAGGCGACAAGGTCCGGCTGGGCATCACCGCCCCGACCAGGATCGCCGTGCACCGCAAGGAGGTGTACGACGCGATCCGGGCGGAGAACCAGCGCGCGTCGCAGATCGCCGGGACGGACCTGGACGTGCTCCGCAGGGGCATCTCCCCCGGCCCGGGGCGCACGCGGATCAGCCGCCCGGCCTCCATCGCGAGCCTCACCGGGGGCAAGCCGCCCTCGCCCGGCACGAGCCCGGGCGGCCTGGCCAAGCCCCCCGGCGACGCCAGGACCGCCTGACCACACGCCCCGCGTTCCACACCCAAGATCGTGCGATAGTCCAACGCGGGCGGACGCCCGCCACACCTCCCCGGCCGCGCCCCAACGACCGCAGCGCGCCGCGACGAGCAATCACGGAGGATTGCAATGGCTAGAATCAACTCCAACATCCCCGGCCTGATCGCGCGGGCCAACCTCGCCCGCGCCAACCAGGACCTCGAGGTGCGCCTCGAACGCCTCGCCACGGGGCTCAAGATCAACCGCGGCGCGGACAACCCCGCCGGCCTGATCGTCTCCGAACGCCTCCGCTCCGAGATCAGCGGCCTCAACCAGGCCATCGCCAACTCGGACCGCGCCAGTTCCGTCATCGCCACCGCCGAGGGCGCGCTGGCCGAGATCTCCGACCTGCTCAACTCCATCAAGGGCCTGGTCGTCGAGGCCGCCAACACCGGCGCCATCTCCGCCGAGGAGCGGCGGGCCAACCAGCTCCAGATCGACTCGGCCATCGAATCGATCACCCGCATCTCCAACGCCGCGAGTTTCGGCGGCCTGAAACTCCTCAACGGCTCGCTCGAGTACGTCCTCTCCGGCCTGGCCTCCACCGACATCTCCAAGGCCATCGTCACCGGCGCCAACTTCGCCGGCCAGCCCAACATCCAGGTG
>CALAFV010000187.1 GCA_937891445.1 uncultured Phycisphaerales bacterium
CAACACCACCGGGGCCGACTTCGGCGTCAACTTTGACCCTGTCACAGGCCACCTGACGGGCCTGGCCTGGGGCGAGAACGTCGGCTGGATCAACTTCTCCGGCGGCGCCATGGCCACCCCCGCCCAGCCGGCCCGCATCGATCCCACCAACCCCCGCCGCCTTCGCGGCTATGCCTGGGGCGAGAACATCGGCTGGATCAACCTCGACCACAGCCAGGTCTTCGTCGAGTTCCTCGGCTGCCGCGCCGACTGGAATCTGGACGGCGTCATCAACTCCACCGACATCTCGGCCTTCCTCACCTCCTGGCTCGCCAGCCTCCAGAACGGCGACCTGGCCGCGGATTACAACAACGACGGGCAGGTCAACTCCACCGACATTTCCGCCTTCCTGACCGGCTGGCTTCAGGCGATTAGCGGCAACTGCGCCTGACTCCCCTGCGTAGAAGAACACGCACCTCCTCTTCGAGACGCCCGCCCCCGCCCCTCCGAGCGGGGGCGGGCGTTTGTTTCTGTGGCCGCGTGGTGCATCCGCGCCGGGGCCGAAGGTGTACATCCGTCGGTGCCAGACGCCGCGATCCACGCCGCCCGGGCGGTTCGGGGGAGCGGGCCGGCCGATGTGATCGGCTGCCCCCGCTGTGACTACGACATGAGCGGCCACGCCGCCGCGTGGGAGCGCCAGTGCCCCCTCGAGGCCGAGTGCCCGGAGTGCGGCCTGACCTTCGCCTGGCGCGACGTTCTGGTCGAGGACCGCCGCCGCGTCCCGTGGCTCTTCGAGCACGCCCGCCGCGGCCGCGCCGGCCTTGGCCTTCTCCGCAACGCGATCGCCACGTTCGTTCGACTGATCATCCCGTGGGCCTTCTGGTCCCGCGTCGGCCTTCACCACTGGGTCGTGGTCGGGCGGCTGGTTCAGTGGCTCGCGCTGATCATCATTCTTCACGTTGCCGTCGGCGTTCTGGGACTCGGCGCGTTCGCCCTTCACCCAATCGGATTCCGTTACCTCACCATCGCCCGGAAGCTCAACCTCTTCACAGAGCCGGTTGTCACGTTCGTGGACGGCTGGCACCACGGGCCGCGCGGCTGGACCAGCGGCCTGACGACCGCGCCGCTGGCGTCGCTGATGTGGCGCATCACCGCGGCGGCCTGCGTCGTCGCCTGGATCGCGATGATCCTTGTGATCCCCCAGACCCGATCGCGGGCCAAGGTCCAATCGCGCCACCTCGCCCGGGCCATCATCTACGGCCTTTCCTGGTTCGCCGTCGCCGACCTGGCCCGCGCGGTCGAGTACGCCTGGTACGCCCTCGTCCGGGCGGTGGGCGGATTACCGACGTCGCTTCACCTGACCGCCACCCTCTTCGGCCCCGTCGGCGCCATCCTGCTGCTTGTCTGGACCTGCGCGTGGTGGCACGCCGTGCTGTCGCTCGGCTGGCGCATCCCCCATCCCACCCGCACCTGGGCGGTGCTGCTGGTTGCCGTGCTCCTGACGGGGGCTGTGGTCTGGTGCCTCACGTTTGTGACTGCTTACACCGGCTGGTAGCGGTGAAAGTGGAAAATGGAAGTGGAAATCATGGTGCCGTACCGGCGTCTGTTCGGCGCATTTCCACTTTTCACTTTCCACTTTCCACTTTCGCCACATCGTCCCTCCACGCCGCGTCCGCCTCGCTGTACGACCAGTCCGCCGCGTAGAACCCCGCCCCGCGCACACCCTTGCCCCCGCCGCGCTCGCCGTCGGTGAGCATCTCCGCCCCCAGCAGCGTCCAGTCCGGGTACCCCACGCCGGAGATGAAGTACGGCAACTGGTTCGTCAGCCGCATCCCCGCCTCACCCGTCCCCGCCACGACCCCGACCAGCGCCGTCTCGCTCCCGGCCCGCGGCCACAGCGTCAGCAGCGCCACATCCTCCCCGCTCACGCCCCGGTCCCCGACGCGCGCCCACCCGCGCCGGACCTCAAACGGCGCTCCCGCCAGCAGCGCCGACCACGCGCTGTTGGTCTCGGCGTTGCCGTAGAGGATCACCGACCGGTTCGGGTGCGCCGCCGGGTCGAAGTCGCGGTCGGCGATCAGGTCGATCGCCCCGTTGCCGCGGTACCAGAACGTCTCCGCGTCGTACCGCGCCTTGGCCAGCGCCCACGCGTTCTCCGCCTCCGTTCCCGCCGTGCCGTAGACGAACACCATGCGGCTGCGGAACGCCTCTTTGAACGGCCCGGCCCGCCGCGGGTTCTTCGTCCCCGCCGGCGGCGGCCCATCGGCCACGCGCCACGCGCCGTCCTCCCCGCGCGCCAGGTGCACCAGCGGCGGGTCCGCCCACGGCGCTTCCACCCCCTGCCCGTCGATCGTCACGGTCAGCGGCGCGCCGGCCGCCAGCAGGTTCGGCCTCGCTGCGAACACCGACAGATCCAGCGACAGCCGCGCGACGTTCTGCGTCGAGACCGTGATCGCCCTCGCCCCGGGGTCGATCGACGCGTCCACCGTGCTCAGGTCCATCGACCGCTGCTGCGTCTGGATCGTCACCCACCCGCACCGCGCCGACACCGACGGGCCGAACGTCGAGAAGACCACCCGCCGCCGCTGGTGCTCCTCCGGCCCCGGGTTCTGCCGGAAGAACTCGAAGAGCGGTCCCCAATCCACCGCGTGGTTCCCCGCCCAGTGCCCGTCCCCCGGCTGCTCGCGGTACACGAAGTTGGGGTGGAACGCCGCCAGCCGCCGGCGCATCGTCCGGGCCTGCGAGACGCCCACGACGTTGTCGGCGTCCCCGTGCAGGATGTACACGCCCCCCGCCCACGCCCCCAGCGACCCCGGCAGGTTGCGCTCCAGCGACAGCGTGCGGCTGGCGTTGGTCGCGCGCATCAGCATCGCCTCCGCCGGCGTCGGCTCCGCCGGGTCCGTCGCGGCCCCGTAACTCCAGAAGTCGATCCACCCCGCGCACGGCGCAACCCCCGCGAAGCGGCACGGCGCGTGCACCGCCAGTTGCCACGCCCCGTGCCCGCCCATCGAGTGCCCCGTCAGGTACACCCGCCGCGGGTCGGGCGACAGCAGCCGCTCGGCGATCTCCAGCACCTCCAGCGCGTCCCAGCGCCCCCAGTCCTCCCAGTCGAACCCGAAGGGCCGCCGGTTGGTGGGGCAGACGATGTGGCACCAGTCCTTGTGCCCGTACGCCGCCGCCTGGTTCGTCGCCTCCACCCCGGCGCCATGCAGCGACAACACCAGCCCCGGCCGCGGCGCCGCCGCCGGGTCCACCCCCGCCGGCGCGTGCGCCGGCACCACCGAGAAGTACTGCACCGAGCCGTCGATCTCGCTGATGAACGTGCGGTCGTGCTTGTCCGTCGGCCGCCGCACGTTGAGCGTCAGGCTCTCGGTGTGCAGCGCGCTCCCCGCCGCGTCGCGCAGTTCGAGCGCCACGGCCACCGTGGACCCCGCCGCCTCCGCCGGCATCGGTCCCGCCGCCGGCACGATCGTCAGCGCCACCTTCCGCACCGACAGCGGCGGCAGCGCCGGCACCTGCGTCACCGTCGGCTGCGTCCCCGGCGCTGTCGCCGCGATCGTCAGCCCGCGCTGCCACGACGTCGTGGCGTTGGTCACCAGCACCGCCGCGTGCAGCGGCCCTTCCTCACCCGTCAGCACCGACGGGAGCGTCCGGTCGCGGTTCTCGATGAACACCGGCGCGGGCGGCTCGGCCAGCGATGCCGCCAGCCGTCCCCGCCCCGCGCGGAACAACAGATGGTTGATCCCTGCCTTGAGCAGGATGGGCGTGCGCACCAGCCCCAGTTCGTACAGGTCACCCGCCCGCGGCTCACCGTTGACCAGCACGTGCCGGTGCCCCCGCGCCTCCAGCAGCACCACCCGGTCTTCCGGCGACCGCACCGCCACGTACGCCCACCCGCCGCGCAGCGCCGCGTCGTCGAAAACGCCGCGCTCCCCCGCCGACACGAGCCGCCACACCTTCGCCTCGCCCCCCTCCGGCGCCGCCACCGCGGCCCCCTCCGTCGGCGGCGACCACGTCCCCGCGACGATCGCCGCTTCGATCGTGTCCGTGAACAGCGCCCACCGCCCCGACTTCCCCACCGGGTCGAGCACGAGCATCGACGTGATCGGCCCCGCCGGTTCCGCGACGGGCGCTGCCGGCGCCTCCGGTTCCGGCGACGGCGCGGGCGCCGCCTCGGGTGCAGGCGGCGTAGGCGTTTCGGGCGCCGGCGGTGTGGGTGCGGGCGCCTCCGGCTCCGCGGGTTGAGTCTCCGGCTTGGGCTGCGCCTGCTCCGCGGGCTGCGGCTGCTGCGCAGGCGCGGGCTCCTGCGCCGGCGCCGGTTCCGGCTTCGGCTCCGGCGCAGGCGGCGGCGAAGGCGGCGTCAGCGCACCCGCGAGGGCGATCAGCGAGATGGCGAGGCTCTTGAGCACCACGGCAAACAGGGGAGCAAAGGGGGGAGGCTAAGATCGGAAGAGCGTCGTGTAGGGAAAGAGTGTAGATCTCGGTGGTCGCC
>CALAFV010000188.1 GCA_937891445.1 uncultured Phycisphaerales bacterium
GACTGTCCTCCTTTCCGAAGGAAGAGACATACCCGATCGCGCGAAGCGAGGGGCCGCCGCGGTGGGCGTCGACCTCGCGTGCGCTGGAGCTCCTTCGCCCGGACCGTGCTCCCGATCAGCGCGGTCCGAGAGCCTCGATGGCGTTGCGGAGGCTGTCGCGGGCCGCGCGGGAGGCTCCGGGATCGCCGGCGCCGGGGGCGGAGGCGAAGCGGCGCCAGCGCTCGATGACGCGGGCGTTGTCGGCGAGGCCCTGCATGGTGAAGTTGGCGTTGGCGCGGTAGTGGGTCTTGATCAGTTCCATGCGGAGCGCGGCGGGCTCGTGGCCCTTGGCGAAGATGTCGCGGGCGGTGAAGAAGTTGCCCTTGCTCTTGGACATCTTCTGCCCCTCGACGAAGAGGTGGCGGACGTGGAACCAGATCCGTGCGAAGGTGTTCAGGCCCGTGGCGCCGCAGGACTGGGCGATCTCGCACTCGTGGTGGGGGAAGATGTTGTCCTCGCCGCCGGAGTGCAGGTCGATCTGAGGCCCGAGGCGGTCGCGGGCCATGGCGGAGCACTCGATGTGCCAACCGGGGTAGCCCTCGCCCCAGGGGCTGGGCCACTTCATGACGTGGGCGGGGTCGGACTTCCAGAGCATGAAGTCGGCGGGGTGGCGCTTTTCGGCCTGGTTCTCGTCGCTGACGCGGCCGCCGGCGCCGGCGCGGAGGGCGTCGAGGGTGTTGCCGCTGAGTTGGCCGTAGGAGGGGAAGGACTGGACGTCGTAGTAGACCGTCTGGCGGCCGGCGGGGCCGACGGCGTAGGCGTGGCCGCGGCGGATCAGTTCCTCGATCATCGCGATCATCTGGGGGATCCGCTGGGTCGGGCGCGGCATGAGCGTCGGGTCGCGCTCGGCCTCGGTGGCGACCTTCAGGCCCAGGGCGCGGGCGTCCTCGAGGAAGCGGTCGGCATAGAAACGTGCGATGGCGTAGGGGTCGTTCGGATCGACCTTGGCGTCGGGGGGGAGCGTGCCGGCCTTCTTGGCCTCAAGCAGGCGGCGGGCGGCCTGCTGCATCTTGTCCTCGCCGGCGCCGGAGGGGTCCTGGTCGTCGGTCATGTGGCCGACGTCGGTGATGTTCATCACGTGCGTGACGCGGCGGGGGCCGGGGAGGGGGTTGCCGCTCCCGTCGGTGAGCTCGCAGAGGGGGCTTTCGATCCAGCGCCGGAGCGTGTCGGCGATGAGGAACGAGCGGAAGTTGCCGATGTGGGCGTCGTCGTAGACGGTGGGGCCGCAGGAGTAGAAGGTGACGTTGGCGGGGTCGATGGGGACCAGGGGCTCGGTGCGGCGGGTGAGGGTGTTGTGGAGGCGGAGGGGCATGCCGGATCGTATTCGGCGGGGGTGTGGCGGATTGGGGCAGGAAACAGGATGCAGGAAAACAGGAAGGGAGCGCCCTGGTCGTCCGGTGGGGCTTGTGCGCTGCCGGCTACTTGCCGCCGCGGTGGAGGCCGTTGGTGTCGGCGCGGTCGGGTTCGAGCGGGGGGACGTCGATGCGGACGCGGACGACGCGCGTGGGGGTGGCCTCCAGGACGGTGATCGTCGCACGGTCCTGTGTGAAGGTCTCGCCCTGCTCGGGGATGCGGCCGAGGGTGGTGACGACGAAGCCGCCGACGGTGTCGTAGTCGTCGGCCTCGGGGATCTTCCACTGGAGGGGCTCGAGGGCGTCGTTGACGTCGTCGATGTAGGCGCGGGCGTCGATCTCGGCCAGGTGCTCCTCCGGCCGGACGTCCACGCGCACCTCGTCGGCGGGCTCGTGGGCCTCGTACTCGTCGCGGATGTCGCCGACTATTTCCTCGACGATGTCCTCGATGGTGACCAGGCCGCTGATGCCGCCGTACTCGTCCGCGACCATCGCGATGTGGACCTTGCGGGCGAGCAGTTCGCGGAGGAGTTCGCGGACGGGCTTGGTCTCGGGGACGAAGAGCGCGGGGCGGAGGATGGTGCGCAGGTCGAAGGGCTTGCCGTTGCCGCGGGTGCCGTCGCCGGCGAGCCAGCGCATGAGGTCCTTGACGTAGAAGATGCCGACGATGTTGTCGAGGCTTCCCTCGTACACGGGGATGCGGCTGTGGCCGACGTCGCGGATGATGCGGGTGATCGCGCCCAGGTCGTTGGTGAGTTCGAAGGCCTCGATCTCGGTGCGCGGGGTCATCACCTGCTCGGCGGTGAGGTCGCGGAACTCGAAGATGGCCTCGATCATGTCGCGCTCGGCCTCGTCGAGCCGGCCCTCGCGCTCGCCCTCCTCGACGACGCTGAGCAGTTCGGCCTCGAGGACTTCGGCGCGCTGGTCGCCCTTGGCGCCGGAGATGCGCCGGACCAGATCGCTCAGCGCTCGGCTGACGGCCTCGAGCGGGGCGCAGATGGTGGTGACGGCGCGGACCGGTCCGCTGAGGCCGTAGACGATGCGCTCGCCGAGGTACCACGCCAGGGCCATCGGGAGGGCCACGCCGGTGAGCCAGAGAACGGCGCCGGCGCCGGCGCCGCCGATGAGGGCGTCGATCCAGTTTGGTGCGGCGTGGCCGCGGAGGGCGGCGACCCATGCAACGGCGCTGAGAATCGCCGCGGCGTCGAAGATGATGCGCGGGACGGCGACGGCGCGGGCGTGGTCGCTGGTGCGGTCAAGGATCTGGCGCACGCGGGCCATGGCGCGCGGGTGGGCGCGGACGGTGGCGATCTCCTCCAGGGCGGCGCGGGAGAGGTCCACGAGGGCCAGGTGCAGCGTGGCGAAGATGCTGCCCAGGACAACGGAGGCGAGGAAGATCCAGGCGGCGATCACGCCGGCACCTCCCCCTCGGCCGCGGCGGGGGCGGCGTAGGTGGCGCCGACGCCGATGGCTTCAAGGACCTCGTCCTCGCGGGCGTGCATGGCGGCGGCGCCGTCGGGCGTCACATCGTCGTAGCCGAGGCAGTGGAGCATGCCGTGGACGATGTAGAGGAGCAGTTCCTGGGCGACCGGGATGCCGCGGGGGGCGGCTTGGCGCGCGGCTTCGTCGGAGCAGATGAGCAGGTCGGCGTCGAGGGGGCCGCCGGGGGAGGAGAGGTCGAAGGTCAGCACGTCGGTGGTGCCCGGGACGCCCTTGTAACGCTCATGGGCCTCGGCCATTTCGGCGTCGCGGACGATGCGGACGCGGACCTCGGATCCGGGGGGGAGGCGCAGGTGGGCGGCGGCCGCGGCGGCCATGTCGTGGAGCCACCGCAGGTCGGCGGGCGCGAGGGCGCGGCCCGGATCGAGCAGGTCAACACACCCCGCGACGCCGGAAGGCCCCGCGGGGGATCGTTCGAACGGCTCGTCTCTTGTACTGCCCGACTCGTCCATCACGCGTTGGCTGAGAAGCCAAGCCCCTCCACGATGCTGGCATGCACCCCCGCCGACGGCGTTCGTGGGCCCGCCGCAGTGGGGGAGTTTAGGGTGATCGGCGCGCGGTCGCTAGCGGATGAGGGCTTGGCAGGGCAATTTGTAGGTATTCTGATAGGTGATTGGCCGATCAAATATCAAACAATATGTGGCCGTGAGCCTCCGGTCCGCGCCCCCACCTACGCTCCGCGGCGATGGGCGGTTTGTTCGGAACCTTGCTGGTACTCGTCTCCGCCGTGGCCTTCGGGTTCATGGGGCTGTTCCGCGGCTGGGCGGTCGGGTCGGGGGGTTCGACGGCGACGGTGCTGGCGCTGCGGTTCGGCCTGGCGGCGGTGGCGCTGTGGGTGGTCGTGGCGGCCAAGGGTGGGCGGGTGCCGCGGGGGTGGCGGCTGTGGGCGCTGGCGGGGATGGGGGCGGGGCTGTACTTCGGGATGTCGCTGTGCTTCTTCACGGCGATCGACTACGGGGTGCCGACGGGGCTGGTGTCGCTGCTGCTGTACCTGTACCCGGGGATCGTGACGGTGCTCTCGTGGGCGCTGCTGCGGGAGCGGCTGACGCGGGGGCGGCTGGTGGCGCTCGGGGTGGCGCTGGC
>CALAFV010000189.1 GCA_937891445.1 uncultured Phycisphaerales bacterium
TCTTCGACCACGACCTCTCGCCGAGCCAGATCGGGAACATCGAGGAAGTGGTGGGGCGGAAGGTGATCGACCGCTCGGAACTGATCCTGGACATCTTCGCCAGCCGCGCGACGACGCACGAGGCGAAACTCCAGGTGGAGATGGCGCAGTTGGAGTACACGTACCCGCGGCTGCGGGCGATGTGGGACCACCTGGAGCGCATCGTCGGGCACGGGGGGATCGGCGGGATCGGCACGCGCGGTCCGGGCGAGCAGCAGTTGGAAATCGACCGGCGACTGGTGCAGCGCAAGAAACTGGAACTGAAGCGCGAGTTGGACCAGATCCACGCCCGCAAGCGCCGGATGGTCCGCGAGCGTCGGGCGGAGCACTACACCGTCTGCCTCGTCGGCTACACCAACGCGGGCAAGAGCACGCTGTTCAACACGCTGACCGCCGGCGGGGCGTACGCGGACGACCGCGTGTTCGCCACGCTGGTGACGCGCACGCGGGAGTGGGACGTCGGGGGCGGGCTGAACGTGATGCTGTCGGACACGGTCGGGTTCGTGCGGAACCTGCCGCACCACCTGATCGCGAGTTTCCGGGCCACGCTGGAGGAGGCGACGCACGCGGACCTGCTGCTGATCGTGCTGGACGTGTCGGACCCGGCGGCGGAGATGCAGTACGAGACGGTGACCAGGACGCTGGACGAACTGATCGCCGAGACGGCGGAGCGCGAGGCGGGGGAGGTGGACGCGACCGGCGGGACGGGGTGGGGGGCGTGGCGGCCGCCGGAGCGGCTCCTGCTGCTCAACAAGGTGGACCGTCTTGCGGACAATCGGGACGTGCTGGTGTGGACGAACAAGGTCCCCGGCTCGATCCCGATCTCGGCCAAGGACCCGAACCACCCCGGCCACCAGCAACTCCGCGAGCGCGTGCTGGCGGGGGCCCAGGGTGGGGTCGTGGAGGTGGAACTCACGCTGCCGATGCGGGAGTCGCGGGCGATCCTGATGGCGGAGAACCGGGCCCAGGTCCTGGACCGGCAGTACGACAACGGGACCGTGCGTCTGCGGGTGCGGATCGGGCGGCGGCAACTGGACCAGTTGCGCTCGGCCGTGGGGGGGGCGGGGCTGGAGGTTCGGGAGGTTGGGGCCTAGGTCCGCAGGGGGACGGGAAACCGGGGTGGGAAGGGCAGGATGGGGAGGGGCTGGAGAGGGGGAGCGGGTGGAAAAACCGCTTCGGCGCGCTGATACTGATGGCTCACGCCACCCTAGCTCAGCTGGTAGAGCGACGCTTTCGTAAAGCGTAGGTCGTCGGTTCGAATCCGATGGGTGGCTTTTCCTCTCGCGGGGTGAGCGCCGCCCCTTCTCGGGGGCAGCCTGACGGATAGTTGCCGCTCCCCCGGGGACGGCGCACGTTTGGAGCATCCGGAGCGGCCGCGCGGCCTTGCCGCGCGGGAGAGGAGTGCCATGTTGAGAGCCACGAACGCTTGGATCGCAGGCGCCGCGGCGGTGCTGTGCGCGGCGGGGACCGCGGCAGCGCAGCCCACGGGGCGGGCGGTCTTTGTCGGGCACTACTACCCGCAGGGCACCGTCGCCTCTTTCCGCGTGAACGCCGACGGCTCTCTGACGCATGCCGGGACCGTGCCGTCGGTCGAATGGACGCAGTCCATCGCGCTCTCGCCCGATGGGCGGTGGCTGGCGGCGGGGGCGGGGTCCGCGGCGGACACGTTCGAGCCGCTCCGGATCTTCCGCGTCAACGCGGACGCGTCGCTGGAGATCTATCACGACACGATGGTGCCCGACAGCCCGCTGGAGATGGTGTGGCTGGCGCCGGACCTCCTGGCGGTGCTGGAGACCGATACGGTCGCCTCGCGGCTCGGCATCTACCGCTGGTTCCCGGAGACGCCGCAACTGGTCGAGATCGAGCGAGAGATCGTGGGCGGGTTCACGTCGCACATCGCGTACCACCCCGGGAGCGAGTACGTCTACACGCAGGTCAGCACCGGGTCACTGGAAGGGCCGCACATCCGGCGGTGGAGGATCAACCCGAACGGAACGCTGGAGGCCGCGGGGACGTTCCACACGGACTGCTACCCGCTGGATCCGGTCTTCTCGCCGCGCGGGGACTTCCTGTTCGCCGGGGGCGGGATCAGTTTCGGGCGGCACGCGGTCCTGTCGTTCCTGGTGAGCGAGGAAGAGGGGGGCCTGATCCCGGCGCTGGGGTCGCCGTTCACATCCCCAGGCAACTCTCCGGCGTTCCTCGCGGTAATGGGAGATGGGCGGATCCTGGCGGTGGGACACGGCACGGACTCGACGGTGCGGACGTTCTTCATCCATCCCGACGGAACGCTGACCGACACCGGGCACAGTTTCCTCGTGCAGAACCTGACCGGGTCGATCGGGGAGATCGCGGCGATCGCGGACGTGCTGTACGTGACGGACGACACGAGCGCGCTGGACGGGGTCCAGGGGATCTACTCGCTGCGGGTGGGGGCGGACGGGTCGATGACCCCTCTGGGCCCGATTCTGGACACCGGAACGCCGCGGCCGGAGGGGGCGATCGCCGTGTGGGATCCGACGCGGCTGTGCCCGGCGGATTTCGACGGCAACTCGGTGGTGAACAGCGCGGACATCTCGGCGTTCCTGAGCCGCTGGCTGGAGGATGTGACGGTGGGCGGCGGGTACGCCGACTTTGATGCAAGCGGAACGACGAACAGTTCCGATATTTCCGCGTTCCTCTCCCGCTGGCTGGCGGCGGTGACGGGGAACTGCGCCTGAACCAGATTCCCGTGGTGGAACCAGCGGGGCAACGGGAGGGGACGGTGCTGCCGTATCCACGGCTGAACGGCACGCCGGGTGATTCTCAGCCGCAATGGTGGCTCACATGTTCTATCTTCGGGATATCCCGACGAGCGAGGTTCTTCAGGCACATGCTCAGCGTTATCCGGGGATGTCGCCCGCCGCGTGCGAGGCGTTCCTGGTGCTGCTGCGCGTCGCGAGCGACGTGCTGAGCGGGTCGGATGCGTACCTCGCGGAGCACGGGCTTTCGCAAGGTCGCTTCACGGTGATGATGATCCTCAACCGGGACCCGGAATCGGGGCTCTCGCCGTCGGACCTGGCGGAGCGCGCGGGCGTGACGCGGGCGACGATGACCGGGCTGCTGGACGCTCTGGAGGGCGACGGCCTGGTGACGCGCACGGCGCACCCGCAGGACCGCCGGATGCTGACCGTGCGGCTGACCGAGGCCGGTCTGCGGCGGCTGGACGAGATGCTGCCGGAGTATTTCCGCCGGATCAGCGCGCTCGTGGGCGACCTGGATGAGTCAGAGCAGCGTGCGCTGATCGGGCTGCTGCGGCGGATCGAGTCGCGCGTGGGCGAGATGTCGGGGGAGGCGATGGGGAGCCGCGTCTAAGGCCGAAGGAAGCCAGTGAGGAGGGGGTGGGTTCGATCAGTCGGCCGCTACGACAGGGCGGGCGCGACGGAACCGTCGCGCCCGCCGTGCTTTGCCATGCGCGGCCTGGAGGCGGGCGG
>CALAFV010000190.1 GCA_937891445.1 uncultured Phycisphaerales bacterium
CCGCTCTCCGCCGCCGCGCGCGCAACCTCCGCGCATGCGCGCTCGGATGCGTCCGCCACCACCAGCACCCCCGGCTCCCCCGCGCGTTCCCCTCGCTCCAGCCCCACCTCGCGCGCAAGCCGCTCGACCACGCGGCCGTCAACGTCCGGCGCCCCGGTGATCCAACACTTCGCGCTCACGTGCAGGCCGTCATCCGTTCAGAAGCACCGCCGAACGTGGAAGCGCGGTCCGTGCACGCGAACCTTCCGTGATCGGACCGCGACCGCGCTGCTGCGCTTCCGCGTGCGCGCAGACCGCCGACTGCGAAAGGCGCCGTGGCCAATCGCAGCATACACCCCCGCCGTCCGATGCCGCAAGATCGCTGCACAACATCACGCCGCCCCCTTGGATTCTTACCCAAACTTGAGTGTTTCCACGGGCAACCCCCGGCCCATCTTGCGCCGCGTTCCACCCGTCTCCAGCCGCCCTACAGGCGCTCCTCCCGCGCCCAACCGCCCCACGGAACAATGGAAACCCCTCGCCAACCCCTCCCCAAACCGCCCCTCCCCCCGTAATCTGCGCCGCTCACGGAAGTTGCCCGCCACGACCCGCACGACACCCCTCGCCGTGCAGGAAGCGGACGAAATCAACGAGACCGATGAGCGAGGACTGCTCACCCCTTCGCGCATCCGGGCGACCTGAGACCGGATCTTCGACCGCCAGTGCGGCGATCCTGAGTTCTCGGGCCCGCTGGAGGAGCGCACCGTCCAAGCCTGCCTGCCCTGCATCGACATCTCGTTCGTGCGCGCGGTCGAACGCAACCGCACGTTGGAATCCGACTCGTGAGAGCCGCGCGAGAAGCCCGCGCCGCCGTCGCACGACCGACCGCAAGCGCCCCGCTGACCAGCGTGGATCTCCGCTCCGGCCCAAGGCCCGGGGCGTTCCCTATGATCCATCGTCAGATCCGCGCCGCGCGTTCTCACCCGCTTGCCCCGCCGGCGCGGAGCGCCACACGCCCGTACCGTCCATGCTCGCACCCGGAGGCCGGCCCTTGGCTCCTCCCCGTCGCAGTCCATCCTCCAGGCGTCCCCGCCCCGCCGCCGCGCTCCCGCCCGAGCGCGGCGCCTCCGAGGCCCAGTTGCGCGAGCGCGTCAAGGAACTCTCCTGTCTCTACGAGGTCGCCGCCGCTTTCGTCGAGCACCGCACCTCGCTCCGCGCCTGCTTCGCGCGCATCGCGACCATCCTCCCCGCCGCCTGCCGCTTCCCCGAGGCCGCCGAGGCCTCCATCCGCCTCGACGACACCGAGGAGCGCACGCCCGGCTTCGACCGCGTCGTGGACACCCTTTCCAGCACCATCGCCGTCGCCGGCCGCCCGCGCGGCACGGTCTGCATCGGCTACCGCGACGCCGACATCCCCGCCGCCCCCGACGGCCGCTTCCTCCCCGAGGAGCGCTCCCTCCTCGACACCGTCGCCCGCCAGATCGGCGTCTTCGTCGAGAGCGTCGAGGCCGAGCAGCGCCGCGCCGGCATGGAGTCCCAACTCCGCCACGCCGACCGCCTCGCCACCATCGGCCAACTCGCCGCCGGCGTCGCCCACGAACTCAACGAGCCCCTCGGCAGCGCCCTGGGCTTCGCGCAACTCGCCCTCCGCTCCCCCGACCTCCCGCAGCAGGTCCGCGCCGACCTGGAGAAGATCGTCCGCGCCTCCCTCCACGGCCGCGAGATCGTCCGAAAACTCCTGGTCTTCGCCCGCCAGGCCCCCGCCGCCAAGCAGCCCACCAGCATCAACGCCATCGTCGAGGACGCCATGTTCCTCCTCGAGGCCGGCTGCGAGCACCCCGGCGTGCGCTTCGTCCGCGACCTCGCCCCCGACCTGCCCACCTGCGAGGCCGACCCCGTCCAGGTCCGCCAGGTCATCATGAACCTGGTCATCAACGCCATCCACGCCATCCCCGACCGCGGCGTCATCACCGTCCGCACCGGCATCGACGGCGCCTACGTCACCCTCACCGTCGAGGACACCGGCGTCGGCATGACCCCGGAGGTCGCCTCCCGCATCTTCGACCCCTTCTTCACCACCAAGGACGTCGGCCAGGGCACCGGCCTGGGCCTCTCGGTCGTCAAGGGCATCGTGGACGGCCACGGCGGCGTCATCGACCTGCGCACCGCCCCCGGCGAAGGCACACAGTTCTGCGTCCGTTTCCCCATCACCCCCCCGTCCCCCGCCACGCCATGAGCGACGCCCCCCAGACCATCCTGGTCGTGGACGACGCCCCCGACACGCGGGAGATCCTCGAGCGCAACCTCCGCGCCGACGGCTACGCCGTCCACACCGCCCCCTCCGTCGCCGAGGCCATCCGCATCCTCGATCGCACGCCGATCGACCTGGTCATCACCGACCTCCGCATGCCCGGCGCCGACGGCATGCAACTGGTCCGCCACGTCCGCCACCACCACCGCTTCACCGGCGTCATCATGGTGACCGGCTTCGCGAGCGTCGGTGGCGCCGTCTCCGCCATGCGCGAGGGCGTCGAGGACTACCTCCCCAAGCCCTTCTCCGACGACGAACTCCGCCGCGCCGTCCGCACCGCCCTCGACAAGGTCCGCCTCCGCCGAGAACTGGAGGCCCCCGGCCCCGCCGAGCCCCCCGACGGCATCATCGGCCAGTCCCCCGCGATGCAGCGCGTCTACCGCCTCATCGCCCGCGCCGCCGACACCACCGTCCCCGTCCTGATCACCGGCGAGAGCGGCACCGGCAAGGAACTCGTCGCCCGCGCCATCCACTACCGCGGCCCGCGCGCCGCCGGCCCCTTCCTCGCCGTCAACTGCGCCGCCATCCCCGAGACGCTCCTGGAGAGCGAGCTCTTCGGCCACGCCAAGGGCGCCTTCACCGGCGCGACCACCGCGCGCCAGGGCTACTTCGTCGCCGCCGACGGCGGCACCCTCTTCCTCGACGAGGTCGCCGAACTCTCCCCCATCGCCCAGGCCAAACTCCTTCGCGTCCTCCAGGAGAACCAGGTCCAGGCCGTCGGCGCCGACACCTCGCGCAAGGTGGACGTCCGCATCATCGCGGCCACCAACAAGAACCTCGAGGCCCTGGTCCGCCAGGGGGCCTTCCGCGAGGACCTCTTCTTCCGCCTCCACGTCCTGCCCATCGAACTCCCCCCGCTCCGCGACCGCGGCGACGACATCGTCCTCCTCGTCCGCCACTTCCTCACGACCGCCTCCGCCGCGCAGAACACCCCCGCGCCGCGCATCACCGAGGCCGCGCTCGACGCCCTCCGCCGCTACCCATGGCCCGGCAACGTGCGCGAACTCCAGAACCTCGCCCAGCGCCTGGTGATCCTCGCCGACGGCCGCGAGATCGACGTCGCCGACCTCCCCGCCGTCATGCGCCACGCCGTCCCCTCCGCCGACCCCAAGTCCCTCCACCGCCCCCTGCGCGAGGTCGAACTCGAGCACATCCGCGCCGTCCTCGCCAGCGTCGGCGGCAACAAGACCCGCGCCGCCGAGATCCTCGGCATCGACCGCAAATCCCTCCGCGAGCGCCTCAAAGCCGCCGAGACCAACCCCCCGCGCGAGTAGTCACACACAGTTCCGTGTTCTTGCGCCCACCCCGCGCGCCCACCCCC
>CALAFV010000191.1 GCA_937891445.1 uncultured Phycisphaerales bacterium
CGACGCCGGCCTCCAGGTCACCCCCCTCGCCGGCGGCGGCGCCAGCCCCTCATTCCTGAACGTCACGATCACCGACGGCGGCGCCATCGTCTCCTTCTTCGAAGGCACCAACCCCAGCGCCACCACCGCCGTCGTCAAGGCCGCGAAGATCGACACCGAGGGCGCACTTTCGTGGCCCGAGGGCGTCATCACCGTCAACACCAACGGCCACGCCGCCAAGGCCCGCATGGAAGCCGTCGAGGACACCGGCGGCGCCTCCGTCCTCGTCTACGCCGACGCCGCGGCGGGCGACTACGACATCGCCGTCACCCGCATCAACGCCGACGGCTCCCTCGGCGGCGGCGCCCCCACCTGCCCCCCCGACTGGGACGACAACGGCAGCGTCAACTCCACCGACATCAGCGCCTTCCTCACCTCCTGGCTCGACAGCCTGAACCAGGGCAACCTCGACGCCGACTTCAACGGCGACGGCCAGGTCAACTCCACCGACATCTCCGCCTTCCTCACCTCCTGGCTCGACGCCGTCACCACCGGCTGCTGACCCACACCGCAGGGTGGCCCGCCGCTCCGCGGCGAGAACGAGGATGGCTTGCCCCTACACCGTGAGCCAAGGTTTCCGTACGCGCGCAACTTCCCATTCCCACAAGACTTACGTCAACCGATCAAAACCTGTACACAACTGTTGACGAACCCAGTCAAAATCCGTATCTTTGCGGCATGCCTCCCGCACACAATCCGATCGCGGCTCTCTCCGACGCCGACCGCCGCCTCTTCCTTCTCTACATCCATCACCACCAGAGCCTCCCCCTCCTCGCCGCCGCCCTCGCCGCACTCCCCGCGGGTCAGCGCGTCGGCCTCCCCTTCCGCGATCAGATCCCCGACTACTTCGCCCTCCTCGACTGGCTCGAATCCCCTCGCATCCAGGCCGCGCTGGCCGCCCACGACCGCGCCGAGAGCCGCGCCGACCGCGCCGCCGCCCGCGCCGCCCTCCGCTCCACCCTCGAAACCGCCACCACCGACCCCGAACGCCGCCGCGCCGCCACTCCCCTCCTCCGCCTCGCCGCAACCACCACAAGCCACGAATCACCCGCAAGCCGCGAGCGCCCCACAACGAGCCGCGAACGCAGTGAGCGGTCTCCTTCCCTCCAAGCCTCCTCCGACGAACCCCGTCCCTTCTCACACCCCACTTCCCCTCCCGCACACGCCAATACGAGCCGCGAACGCAGTGAGCGGTCTCCTTCTCTCCCCCTCCTCCAAACCTCCCCCGCCGCCCGCCTCATGTCCAAAGCCGGCGCCGCGCCATCCTCACCACCCCGCCGCGAAGCCGGGTGATGCGCCCCTGTCCCATTCCCCCACGCACATCGCATTGACAGGCGATGCGCCCCTTCCTCCCCATCCTCCTCGGTCTGCTCGCCACGCTCCCCGGCGCGATCCTCGGCACGCTCGCCCTCTACGGCGCCCTCTGCCTCATCATGCCGGAGAACCAGGGCCGCCGCGGCCTCCTCGCCGGC
>CALAFV010000192.1 GCA_937891445.1 uncultured Phycisphaerales bacterium
CGGTCCGCGAGCCGAACGTCGACTTCCAGCCCGGCCCGCAGCCGCCCCAGTTGCTCGGTCGTCAGCGCAACCTGCGCTGGCTCGGGGTCCTCGTCGCGCCGACTGTCCCGCGGCGCTGCCCCCGTGCGCTCCGGCACATGAAGGCAACTTACCCACGCCCCGTTGTGATCGCGCGCCAAGCCGCCCGCCGCGTAATCCGGCAGCGGGCTCTGCCCATTGACGATGTACCGAAAGACTCGATCCCCCGGCGGCAGCCTCAACGCGATGCTCCACCAGCCGCTGTCGTCGCGCCGCATCGCGATCGGCCGCTCGGTGAAGTCCCCGGTGATCTCCACCGACCCGGCGTGCGGGTAGTAGACCCTGAACAGGTAAAGCCCGTCCTGCGTTTCCGTGACCATGGCATTCCCGGATGATGACCGCCCGCTTCCTGCGGGCTTCTCATGGTCGCCCCCGGGCATGAAGGTGCGATGAAAGCGGCCGCCTCCGCTCTACACCCAGCGCTCGCCAACGTTGCCGCGCCGGCCTCCGCCCGTCAGCGTGCCAGCGACAGCACGAGCGCCAGTTCCTCCTTGTGCTCCTCCGGGTCCGAAGTTGTTTCCGCGATCACCTCGTGGATCAGCGCAATCACCCGCCCGCGTCGCGGTCAAACTCTTGGCCGCCCACGCCTCTGACCCGGAAGGACGCAGCCACCGCCGCGCATGGCGTGAACCTGATCTTCTGTCTCACCTGCGTCTCCCCGCGTTGCCGCGTGCGCTCGCTACGGCGTCCACGAGGGCCGCATCGACATCGTCACCGAACTTGTGGACGGCCGGCCGCTGGATCGCCACTGCCGCGAGGCCGGGCTACTGGGCCTGCGCGAGCGAGTCGACCTGCTCGCCCGTGTCGCCGACGCCGTCCACTCCCTCCACGAGCATGGCGTCATCCACCGCGACCTCAAGCCCGCCAACATCCTCGTGGACGCCGCGGGCATCCCGTTTCTCCTCGACCTCGGGATCGCCGCGCTCCTGGAGAACGGGCTTGCCGCCGCGGCAACGCTCTCGCCGGACGGCGCGCCGATCGGCACCCCGGCCGCCGATGAGGACAGCCCCGCCCCCGCAATGACGGCGCGGCTCAACTCAACGCCTTCCGCAGCGCCTCGGCCTTGTCCGTCTTTTCCCACGTGAAGAACTCGAGTTTCGGCCCGCGGTGCTGCCGCTTCACGCGGTCGAAGTACTGCGCCTCGTACGGCTGGCGGCCGAAGTGCCCGTGCCGCGCCGTCGGGCTGAAGATCGGGTTGCGGAGTTTCAGGCTCTCGATGATCCCCCGCGGCGTCAGCGGGAACAGGTCGCGGATCGCCTTCGAGATCTTCGCCCCATCCACCTTCCCCGTGCCGAAGGTGTCCACGTACACGCTCGTCGGCTCGGCGACGCCGATCGCGTAGGACAACTGGATCTCGCACCGCTCCGCCAGCCCCGCCGCCACAACGTTCTTGGCGATGTACCGCGCCATGTACGCCGCCGAGCGGTCCACCTTCGTCGGGTCCTTCCCGCTGAAGGCCCCGCCGCCGTGCCGGCCCATGCCCCCGTAGGTGTCCACGATGATCTTGCGCCCCGTCAGGCCGGTGTCGCCGTGCGGGCCGCCGATCTCGAACCGCCCCGTCGGGTTCACGTGCACCGTGATCCCCGGGTTCCACCACTCCTTGAGCACCGGCTTGAGGATGTGCTCGACGACCTGCTTCTTCAGTTCCTCCTGCCGCTCGTTCCAGTACGGGTCGTGCTGCGTGGAGAGCCCCAGCGTGTCCACGCGCACCGGCTTGCCCCCCTCGCCGGATGGGTTCGCCCCGTCGTACTCGACCGTCACCTGGCTCTTGGCGTCAGGACGCAGCCCCGGGATGATCTCCTCGCGCCGCACGTGCGCCTGCTGCTCCACCAGCCGGTGGGCCAGTTGGATCGGCAGCGGCATCAGTTCCGGCGTCTCGCGGCAGGCGTAACCGAACATCATCCCCTGGTCCCCCGCCCCCTCCTTGTCCACGCCCATCGCGATGTCCGGCGACTGCTTGTTCAGCGCCACCAGCACGCCGCACGAGTCCGCGTCGAACCGCATGTCCGCCGTCGTGTACCCGATCTCGCGGACCGTCTCGCGGACCAGGTCCGGCACGTTCACGTACGTGGTCGTCGTCACCTCCCCGGCGACCACCACCAGCCCCGTGCAGCACAGCGTCTCGCACGCCACGCGCGACCGCGGATCGTCCGCCAGCATCGCGTCCAGCACGGCGTCGGAGATCTGGTCGGCGACCTTGTCGGGGTGGCCCATGGAGACGGATTCGGAGGTGAACAGGGTCAGGGCCATCGGTGAATGCTCCAGCAGGAAAGCGGGTGCGGGGGGCGGGACGGGATGAAAGAACCTCAACGAAGCCGCAGGGTAGGCAGCACCCCCCGCGGCGCGGCCCGCCCCGACTCCTTCCGTTCATCCGGATAAGCGGATGAAGTGTAGCCCGCCCCGCCTTGCCCGAGGGTTCCGGCGCCGCTCTGGCGGCCCGCCGGCAGGCTTGCCCAGACCGCCGCGCCCGGTCCGCGTACCCTCGGCCTATGCCTACCAAGACGGCCAACAACCATGCCGGTACCGGGCTCACCTACGCGGCGGCCGGCGTCCGCCTCGAAGAGAAGGACCAGTTCACCGAAAGCCTCGGCTCGATCATGCGCCGCACCTTCGGCCCGCGCGTGATCCCCAACCCCGGGGGTTTCGCCGGTCTCTTCCGCCTCGATTACAAGAAGGGCCTCTTCGAGAAGAACTACCGCGACCCCGTCCTGGTCGCCTGCGCCGACGGCGTCGGCACCAAGATCAAACTCGCCGCCCAGATGCGGAAGTTCGACACCATCGGGATCGACCTGGTCGCGATGAATGTCAACGACATGATCGTCCAGGGCGCCGAGCCCCTCTTCTTCCTCGACTACATCGCCGTCCCGAAGGTGGACAGCGCCATGCTCACCGACATCGTCCGGGGCGTCGCCGCGGGGTGCAAGCAGGCCGGCTGCGCTCTGCTCGGCGGCGAGACCGCCGAGATGCCCGATGTCTACCCCGAGGGCGAGTTCGACCTCGCCGGCTTCGCCGTGGGCGTCGTCGAACTCAAGCGGGCGGTTAATCCGATCCGCGTCGAGAAGGGCGACCTCGTCCTGGGCCTGGCCAGCAGCGGCATCCACTCCAACGGCTATTCGCTGGTCCGCAAGGTCGTCGCCACGGCGGGCCTCGACTTGGGCGCCGTCGTCCCCGAACTGACCGAAGCCGGCGGCAACGGCGCGAAACGCCGGAAGAAAGCCGCCGCGGCCGCGCCCCCCACGCTCGGCGAGGTGCTCCTCACCCCGACCCGCATCTACGTGGACCCGATCGTCAAACTCCTCAAGCACTACCGCCGCAAGAAGGTCGTCAGCGGCATGGCCCACATCACCGGCAGCGGCATGAGCGGCAACCTCTGCCGCGCCCTGCACAAGAAGGTGGACGCCGTCATCGACACGAAGTCCTGGCCCGTGCCCCCTGTCTTCCGCTACCTCCAGCAGAAGGGCAACATCGAGGAAGCCGAGATGCGCCGTGTCTTCAACATGGGCATCGGCTACACCCTCATCGTCCGCCCCAAGTTCGCCGACTCCATCAAGGAGCAACTCGAGAAGATGGGCGAACGGGTGTACGTGATCGGCGAGATCACCCGCGGCCGCGGCGAGGTTGTCGAGCGATAGTCGGGCGGTTCGAGATCGGAACGCGGGGCCCTACACCCTCATCCCCGTGATCCGCGCATCGAACACGACCTTCCCGTCCACCATCCCCTGGATGTCGCTGCTGAAGCGGCGGGGCGTGAACTTCACCTCCTGGCACAGCAGGTACAGGTCATCCCCAGGGACCACGGGAACCCGGAACGTCGCCTCTTCCAGGCGCACGAACGCCGCGATCCGCGGCTCGGGGAAGCGGGCGTTGTAGAGGAACGTCGCCAACTGCGCCCCCGACTCGATCATCAGCACGCCCGGCAGCATCGCCTTGGCCGGAAAGTGCCCCGGAACCCAGAACTCATCGTCCCGGACGTGCTTGAGGGCGACCCCTTTCCGGAAGTCGTCCGAGTGCCAGACGATGTAGTCCAGCAGCGCCATCTGCCCCCGATGGGGGACCCAGCGCTCGATCTGCTTCCGGTCCGCCCGGCGGGCCGAGAGGTCGATCCCGCTCAGGTCGAACAGCGGCGCCTTGGACCCGGCCGCGCGCGTGACCTCCCCTCCGCCGCCGTTACCCGCGGAGACGGGGGGCTTCACCTGGGTCGATGATGCCTGCACGGCCGACATGGTGGCTCAGGCTCCCCCTTCGGGCTTGGCTCGCAACTCCAGAACGGCCTTGCGGACCTCCTGGGCGGCCTCCTTGATCTCCTGCATCGCGGCGCGGACCCGCGTCCCGGCGGCCTTGTTGCCGCCCTCCGCCTTCCGCACGTCCTCCTCGATGTCAGCGATCAACTTCTTCAGGGTTTCATACGCTTGCACGGTTGGATCCTCGCTGCTGGGCGGGTGCTCAGGGGGGCTTTCGGGGGCTGGGATGTGACGGCAACAGAGGGTCAACCGGCCCGCCCGCCTTGGCGGGGGAGACCCCGCGACGGTCGGTGACGGCGGCAGTATACGGGCCGACCCTCGCCACGGGGCAACGGCGGGGGGCCAAACGAATTCTCATACTGGTAGCAAATTGTTAGCAAGATGGCCGGTCTTGGCCGCTACCGGCACACCAGCGGCAGCAGCGTCTCCAGTTTCTCCAGCGCCGCCCGCACGTACTTCGGGTGCCCCTCGCGGTGCAGGAACGCCGGCGTCGTCGCCGCCATGAGCACCCGCCGCGTGTTGGCCAGCATCCCGTGGTCCTCCCCCTCGGCGTGCGGCAGCCCGAGTTCCCGGCGGGCCTTGGCCAGCGCCTGGACGGGCTTGATCCCGTGAAGGGCCTCGGGGCGGTGCCAGTGCAGCCGCTCGAGATACACGGCGTCCTCGACCCAGTGGCCCGCGTGCACCAGCGCCAGATCGATCAGCACGCACGGCCCGGCGGGCGCGGCGCCGTCGGCAGAGGCAGCAGTGGGGGAGGGGGGGCGGCGCATCACGTTGCCCGGGTGCAGGTCCCCGTGGCACCACGTGTTGATTGGCCGTTGAGCCCACCGCTCCGCCAGCCGCCCCAGCACGCGGTGAACGTCCTTGAGCACGCGGTTCCAGTGCTGTGGATCCTCGATGTTCGAGTTCTTCAGCGCCTCCCGGGCCTTGTGGAGTTGCGCTTCCCAATCTGGCGGCGGCGGGGGCTGGGCGCCCGCGATCGGCCGCACGCGCTCCGCCAGCGCGTACCACCGCGCGGTCGTCCGCAGGAGGTCCTGGATGCACGTCTCGGACGGGTCCCCGCTGAGCGTGGGCCCGGGAAGCCGCTCGACGATCAGCCATGCCAGGTCGTACCCGCCCAGTTCGGTCCCATGTGCGAAGACGCGCAGCGTCGGCAGCCCCGCGCCCCCATCCGCGTTCTCACGGAGGTACTGCTCGTAGGCGCCCGTCGTCCACCGGTACTCCTGCGGGCCCACAGGCAGTTTCACGCACACCGGGTGCGTCACGCCGTCGTCGGTCGTGTACGTTCCGAAGCCGGTGGAGGCCCCGCCCGACTGCCACGTGGAGCGGAACCACTCCAGTTTCGACAACCGTCCCTCACACGCTTGGAGGAGCGCCGGCTCGAGCGCCGGAGCAAGGCTGTCGTCGGCGATGCGCTGGGCGTGTGAGTCCAAGGCAGCGGGGGGCAGTGGGGTCTCGGGGAGCCGTCCAGGGCCGCCGGGATGGCCCGCTTCTGCTTCAACCTATCGCGCCGGCTCTTGGGAGTCGAGGGGGTTCCCGCCACGATCTGTCCCGGCCTGTCCTCCGGCCACTGCCAGACGCAGCGCCTCGATCTGCTCCACCGTCAGCGCTTCCGGCCGCATCGCGGGGTCGATCCCCGGCGGCCAGGGCGTCGCGCGTCCGAGAATCGCCCCCAGTTGCTTGCGCCGGCTTGCGAACAAGCGGCGGCAGAACTCCGACAGCGCCACCGGATCCGCCGTGAGCGGCTCGGCACGCCGCTCCAGCAGCACCATCGTGCTTGTCACTTCCGGCCGCGGCCAGAAGCACTCCGGCGGCGCGGTGGCCACGCGGCTGACGGTGCACAGCGCCTGCGCGATGACCGACACCCCGCCGCGGTCGCGCGACCCCGGCGGCGCCAGCAGCCGGTCCGCCACCTCGCGCTGCACCGTCACCGCCATTCGCGCACACTCCGGGTGGTGCAGCAGCAGCGCCGTCAGCAGCGGCGTCCCCGCGCCGTAGGGCAGGTTCGAGACCAGCACGAACGGCCGGTGGTGCAGGACGCCACGCACCTGCTGGTTGAGGCGTTTCTCGCCCGCGGCCTTCTCAAGGCAGTCGGCGTGAACCACCGTCAGACGCTCGCCCCCCTCGATCGAGCGTGCCCGCTCGGCGAGCATGTCGGCCAGGTGGTCGTCCAGTTCGCACGCGACCACCTCCGCCCCCCGCGCCAGCAGTTCTTCGGTCATCGTCCCCGTCCCCGGCCCCACCTCCAGCACGAGGTCCCCCGGACCAATGCGCGACGCGTCCACCAGTTTGCGGATCAGGTTGTGATCGATCAGGAAGTTCTGCCCGAGCGACTTCTTGGGCGAAAGTCCGCGGGACCCGAGGATCTGTTTGATCTGCTGGAGGGTCTGCATGGCACACAAGCGTGCGGGATGGTACGCGAGTCCTCCCGCGGCCCCGGGACCGCCTCGCTCACAACTCGACGATCAGCCCGAGCGCATCGCCCTCCAGCGCCGACCGGATCGCCGCCGGCGCATCGTCCAGTCTCACGCGCTTGGGAATCAGCCCCGACACGTCCACCCCGCCGCCCGGCTGAAGCAGCCCCAGCGCCTCCGACAGGGCCGACGCCGCCACCGGCCCGTCGCGGCAGCCCACCAGTTGAATCTCCCCGACCATCAGCGGCGTCAGGTCCGGCGCCCGGACCCCACCCTCATCTGCCGCGTCCGGGAACGGCTTCCCCGGCGGCAGCGGTTCCAGCAGCGTCGGCGACACGAGCACGACCGTCCCGCGCGGCCGCACCATCTGCGTCGCCGTTCGCACGCCCACCCCCGCGTCCCGCGGCGGCGCGCACACCACGACGACGTCCTGGTCCTGCCGCCGCCCCGCCTCCTCGATCGGCCGGTGCTTGAGCCCCCAGCGCTCGCAGACGCCCAGCGCCGCCGCGCTCGAGGACAGCACGCGCGTGGACCGGTTCGACAGCGACAGCACCCGCGCGATCAGCAGCGCCAGCGCCGCGTCCGCCGGCCCGCCGTCGGTGATCACCGTGATGAACCCCTTCCCCGCTGCGCGGGTCACCTGCGAGGCGTGTGCCGCCCGCACCACCGAGTACGCCAGCACCGCCTGGTCGTCGCTTACCACGTCCGGCACCGCCTGCAGCGACGCCAGCGGCACCGTGATCCGGTCCGCGCACACCCCGTCCCGCCCCGCCAGGCCGACCACCGCCCGCGACCGGCAGTGCGCTGCCAGGCCCCCGCGGCACATGTCGCACGTCCCGCACGCGATGATCGGCCCCG
>CALAFV010000193.1 GCA_937891445.1 uncultured Phycisphaerales bacterium
GCCCACATGACGCAGGAGCAGATCGACCTCCTCCGGCGAACCATCTGCGCCGGCGCCACCCGCGACGAACTCGACATGTTCGTCAAGATCTGCGAGCGCACCCGCCTCGACCCCTTCGCCCGCCAGATCTACGCCGTCAAACGCTGGGACTCCCGCGCCCGCCGAGAAGTCCTCCAGCCCCAGACCTCCATCGACGGCTTCCGCCTCATCGCCGAGCGCACCGGCAAGTACGCCGGCCAACTCGGCCCCTACTGGTGCGGCCCCGATGGGCAGTGGAAGGACGTCTGGCTCAGCGATGAGCCCCCCGCGGCCGCCCGCGTCGCCGTCCTCCGCTCCGACTTCAAGGAGCCCCTCTGGGCCGTGGCCCGCTGGGACTCCTACGTCCAGACGGGCAAGGACGGCCGCCCCCTGAGCATGTGGGGCAAGATGGGCGACCTGATGCTCGCCAAGTGCGCCGAGTCCCTCGCCCTCCGCCGCGCCTTCCCCAACGAACTCAGCGGCCTCTACACCTCCGACGAGATGGCCCAGGCCGACCTCGCCGCCGCCGCCGTCGCCGAGGTCGTCGCGCCCGCGCAAGCGGCCCCAGCCGCCTCGCGACCCACGCCGAAGCGCCAGCCGGCGCCTTCCGCGCCACCCCAGCCCCCCGCGGCGGCCCAAAGCACAACCGCAGCCGACACCCCCGACCGCAACGAGGAACTGGAGGCCGCCAAGAAGGTCCTCTGGGAAGCCGTCGAGGCCTGGGGCGGCGGCCAGACGAGAACCGCTGTCCGCAACGACTTCTGGAGCGTCGTCCGGCGCAGCGGCTACTCCAAGGCCCGCCCCCCCACCGCCGTGGACTACCACGCGATGGCCACCACCTGCGACCGCCTTCGCGCCGAGGGCGTCAGTTTCGACGCGTGGATCAGCGGCGACGCGGACGACAACAAGGCCGCGAGCAAGCAGGTCGCTTAAGCCGACGACCGACCCACCCTCACCACATGTGCGCAGCAGGTCGCGCGGCGCCACCACCCCAGCCCCGGCGCCGCGCACCTGATCCATGGACGCCGCGGCAAACACGGAAGTGTGCCGCGGCGTTTCTACTCCTTGCCCGCGATCAGGTCCGCGTACCCGCGCCCGATCCCCTCCCCCATCACCGGCCGGAACGCCTCGATCAGTTCCCCCACCAGTTCGCGGCACCGCTCGACCGACCGCTCCTCCGTCACCGGCGCCTCGAACTCGATGTAGTGCCCCAACCCCTCGACCCGGTCCAGGTGGATCCGCACCCCCTCCCACATCCACAGTTCCCGCACCTTCCGCACCACCACCCCCGCCTCCGGCACGCCCCGCTCCCCATACAACTCGCGGAACCGCTCCGGCGTGTACACCTCGTACTCGCTCACCCGCGCCCGGGCCTCATCCGGCCGCTCGTAGCGGATGTACTCCGTCACCCGCTCCGACCCGATGACCCGCTGCCCGTAGTTCGCTTCCTCGACGTACGCCGTCTCACGCTTCTTCATCCGGGCGTCCGCCACGCGGAAGTACGTGTCCGTCTGCTGCATGATCTCCTTCAGCACCGCGCCGATCCTCGCGGCGATCGATCGCGCCAGCGCCGGGTCGCGCAGTTCCGCCTTGTACTCGACGTTCCGCACGGCTGATCCTAGCCCCCCGCGGACCCGCGCTCGCCGCTGCTCACTCTCGCGGCCGCGTCCACACCGGCGACCAGCCCTCTTCCCCCACGCGAGACAGCGTGATCGGCCCCTGCCGGAACTCGATGGTCTCACCCGGGCCGGGCGCCCACCCATCGTCCTCGTGGTACATCACCAGGTCGCCGGGGGCGGGAGCGCCGATCGGCGTGCCGTCGTACGCGTGCGTGCGCCGCGGCCAGCGGCCCAGGTGCAGGTACACCCGCGCCCCGCGTGCCCCCTCGGGGAGCCCCCCCTCCCAGACTTCCGTCGCCCCCAACTCGCGCAGCCGCTCGAACATCGCCGGGTAGTGCGCCCCGCGCCCGCGGTCCAGCCGGATCGGCGCCACCGCGATAACCGCCGCCGCAACCGCACCGACGGGCAGCGCCCAACGCTCCACCCCGTTGCGCACGCGCTTGACCCACGCCGGCGCGTCGTGCACGAGCCACACCGCCGTCATCCACGACCACGCCGGGTACGCCGGCAGCAGATACCGCGGCCGCTTGTCCGCGAACATCGACAGCAGAACCAGCCATGCCAGCGACCACAGGACCGCGAGTTTCAGCCCCCACGACGCCCACTCCGCCCACCCGGCCTGACCAACGCCCGCGGGCGGCGGCGCGCCGCGTCCCGCCCACGCCCGCCGCACCCACGCCGCGATGGCGAGCACCACCGTGATCAGCCACGGCCAGTACTGCCGCGCCAGTTCGACGAGGTAATACAGCGGGCTGGTCGCGTCGGCGTTCATGCCCTCGATGCGCCCGGCGGCCCGCTGCATGATCTCACGGCCGAAGTACGCGCTCGTGAACGCCTCGCCGTGGATCGCGTACATCGACACGTGCCACGGCGCCGCGATCGCCGCCGCAACCAGCGCCGCGGCCAGCACCCACCCGCACCACCGCGCCCGCCCGATCCACACGAGCCACACGGCCACGATCGCCAGCGGGATCAGCCCGACCAGCGGCTTGGTCAGCAGCGCCAGCCCGATCGGCACGCCCAGCGCCGCCAGTCGCCGCCCTCGCCCGCTCGCGACGGCCGAGCACGCGATCCACAGCGCCGCGCAGAAGAACAGCAACTGCCACATGTCCAGCGAGATCGCCCTCGCGTGGCGCGTGAACTCCAGCGTCATCGCCAGCACGATCCCCGCCAGCACCGCGGTGCGCCGCCCGCTGGCCGTCCGCACCGCGGCCACCGTGCACAGCACCGAGCCGATCGCGGCCACGACCGACGGCAGCCGCGCCGCCAGAATCGACGGCCCCATGAGCCACAGCACAAAACCATGGATCCAGAACGCCAGCGGCGGCTTGTTGAAGTACGGCGTCCCCTCCGGCCCCGGCCCGCCGTACCCGGTCAGACTCCACAGGTGCGACCAGTCCCCCTCCCCCGCCGCCCGCCACCCCTGCAGGCCGATCGCCGCGTACCACCCCGTGTCCACCGCGAAGATCCCCTGCCACAACTTCGGGATCGTCAGGCACAGGACCAGCGCCGCGGGCAGCGCGTAGAGCCGCAGGGACCAGCGTCGGCGCTTCGTGCCCATCGGCGTGGACATGGGGGTGGAGGGTAGCGGCCGCCGCCCCGGAAGTCACAGAGGCTAGCGGCCCTCAAAAAACAACGCGTGCGCCCGCTGGGAGCGCACGCCGTGATTCTCGATCCCTGTGGTTCCGGCCGTTACGTCTTGGCCACCTGCTTGCTCGGCCGCACGATGTCCTTGTCCTCGGTGTACAGGATCGACCCGCAGGAGACGCAGCGGGTCAGCCGGCCGGCGACGATGGAGTTGAGGATCTCCATCGGCAGCGTCATGTAGCACGCGGCACAGGAGTACTCGTAGTTGCGCCGGTCCACGACCTCGACGTGGGCCATCGCCTCATCGCCGCGGGTGCGGATCAGCCCCTCGAGCACCTGGAGGGCGTCGGCGGGGATGCCGGTGGCCAGTTCCTGTCGCTTGGCGGTCAGTTCCGCAAGCCGGTCCCTGATCTCGGCCTCGCGGGCCGCCCGGTCGGCCTCGGCGACGCCGACCTGCTTGCGGCGCTGCTCGGACTCGACCTGCAGATCCGCCAGGGCCTTCTCGAGTTCCTCGATCTTGGCCATCGCGGCCAGCGCCTGCTCCTCGAACGTGGACTTCTCGTCCTTGTAGTTTCCGAGTTCGGTGAGGAAGGCGTTGTATTCCTTCGCGGTCTTGGCCGCGTTCATCTGCTCGCGGATGGCCGCGATCTTCTGATCAAGCCGCTTGGCTTCCCCCTCGGCGTTGGCGCTCGCCGCCCGGTACTGCTTGAGTTGAGCCTCGAGCGCGGCCGCGCGGGTCTGGATCGCCTGCTGCTGCTTGATCTGTTCCCCGAGGAATCGCTCCGCCGCGTCGAGTCTGGTGCGGAGGCCACGGAGTTGTTTGTCAACACGGAACAGTTCAAGAAGCTGCGCGGTTACGGTCATCCAGTGCTCCGACCTGTGTCTCCCCTGCGGCGTCGCCCTTCGCCTGCCGAGGCTTCAGAGAACAAAAAAATCTTAGTCCGCCAGCACCCCTGCGGCCAACGCCATTTCCACCGCCCGGGCGCAATCACACCCCCCGCAGCAGCCAGTAGGCCACCGGGGCGACCATCAGCACCGAGTCCAGCAGGTCCAGCACACCCCCGAAGCCCGGCAGCCAGCGCCCCGAGTCCTTGATCCCGGCATCCCGCTTGAACAGGCTCTCGGCGAGGTCCCCGGCCTGCCCCACGAGGGCGAAAACGGCCCCGCAGACCGCCCCGAGCCCCACGCCGGGCGACCGTGGCACGCCGGCCCGCTGGAGCACCCAGGCGCCCACCGCCCCGACCAGGGCGGCGAACACAACCCCTCCGGCCAGCCCCTCCCACGTCTTCCCGGGGCTCAGCCAGGGGATGAGTTTGTGGCGCCCGATCGTGATCCCCGTGAAGAACGCCCCGATGTCGCTGCACTTGACCACCAGCAGCACCCACAGCACCACCCACGCCGAGTGCTCGCGCCGGATCACCAGGATGAAGCCGAGCATCAGCCCCAGATAGACGAACGCCAGCAGCGTCCCCCCCGCCGCGGCCACGATCCCCTCGAACGTCCGCTTGCGGGAGTAGAAGATCAGCGACCCCATCAGGACCATCACGGCCCCGGTCGAGACCAGGGCCGCGCCGGTCACGCCGTCCACCGACTCGGGAACGAAGCACGACAGAAGCAGGCCCGAGAACGCCGCGGTCGTCGTGACGCGCTTCGAACCCGCGATCCCGTTGTCCGCCAGGATGTGCGCCAGTTCGCGCGAGGCCAGGAAGGTGATCACCAGCAGCGCGAGGAAAATGAACGACCCCGGCGGGAAGTCCACCCGGCCGCCGAAGAGCCCGCGCAGCGACTCAGGGATGGGCGAGGCGTCCAGCCGCTCGTCGAACCACAAACCGACGACCACCAGCGCGACAAGAACCGGTCCCAGAGCCAGCCGGTGGCGGAGCATGGGGCGGAGGATAGGTCGGGTGGCCCTCCGCGCCTACCCGGCCAGCCCCCCGAACGTCCGCCGCCTCCCCGCGTAGTCCCGGATCGCCGCGTGCAGATCCGCCGCGCGGAAGTCGGGCCACAACTTGTTCGTCACGTGCAGTTCCGCGTAACTGATCTGCCACAGCAGGTAGTTGCTCACCCGCATCTCCCCCGCCGTGCGGATGAGCAGGTCGGGGTCCGGCAGGCCCGCCGTGTACAGGTGCGACGCCACGGTGGACTCGTCGATGTCGTCCGGGCTCAACTCCCCCGCGGCGACCTTGCGGGCGATCGCCCGAGCCGCGTCGGTGATCTCCGCCCGCGAGCCGTAGTTCACCGCCAGGCACAGCGTCGGGCCGGTGTTGGCCGCGGTGTCCGCCATCAGGCGGTCCACGGCCGCCAGAACCATCTTCGGCAGCCCATCGCGCCGCCCGATCTGCACGAAGCGGATGTTTTTCCGCATCAACTGGTCGCGCTCCCCCTCCAGGTACATCTCGTAGAGGCCCATCAGGGCCTCCACCTCCTCCTCGGGGCGTTTCCAGTTCTCGATGCTGAACGAGTACAGCGTCAGGACCTCGACGCCCAGCGCGCCGCACTCCTCGATCACGGCGCGAACCGCCGCCGCCCCGGCCCTGTGCCCGAACATGCGGGGAAGCCCCTGTTTGCTCGCCCAGCGGCCGTTGCCGTCCATGATGATCGCGATGTGCCGGGGGATCCGCTCCGGGTGAACGTCCGGGAGGCGCGACTGAGGGTCGGCCTCGGGCGAGCGGCGGCGCATCCGGGCCACGACCGCGGCGGCTCGTGCTTCATCCGATTGCAGGTCCGCCCCGGAGGAAGATGCCGGGGCGGCGGCGGCAGGGGTCATCAATCGCTTCTCCACGAAGGCGGACGACGCACGGGCCGAAGAGGTCTACGCCCGCTGTCCGCCGCGGTTCGTCATCATCCCGCGCCCCCGCCGCATTGTTGGCAGGCGCGCGATCGGCCTTTCGGCCCTCTCCCCGCCGGCGCCGGCCCTCAGTCGCAGACGATCGTCTGCTCCCGGTCCGGACCGACACCGATCAGTCGGATCGGGATGCCGACGGTGGACTCGACCAGGTCCAGATACGCCCGCGCCGCCGCCGGCAGGTCGGCCCGGCGCTGCACGCGCGAGATGTCCTCGGGGAAGCCGGGCAGTTCCGTGTACACCGGACGAACCCCGGCGAGCATCTCCGCATCGGGGAAGAACCGGTCCACTTCCGTCAGGTCGGTCGCCGCCTCGGCCCCGGCGACCTGGTAGCGCGTGCAGACCCGCAGCGTCGGCAGGCCGGCGAGCACGTCCAGCAGCGTCACCGCCAGCGACGTCGCGCCGCTGAGCATCGCCGAGTACCGCACAGCAACCAGGTCCAGCCACCCCACGCGCCGCGGCCGCCCGGTCGTCGTCCCGTACTCGCGACCGCGCCGGCGGATCGTCTCACCCGTCTCATCCAGCAGTTCGGTGGGCATCGGGCCGTTGCCGACGCGCGTCGAGTACGCCTTGACCACGCCGATGCACTCCCCCACCTGCGTCCCCGGCACGCCCGTCCCCGCCGGAATCCCCAGCGCCGTGCAACTGGAACTGGTCACGAACGGGAACGTGCCGTGGTCCACGTCCAGCAGCGCCGCGTTGGCCCCCTCGAACAGCACGCGTTTGCCCGCGCGGAGCATGTCGTGCAGGAGGTACGTCGTGTCGCGGATCGACGGCGCCAGCCGCCGCCCCAGGTCCAGCGCCCACGCGGTCAACTCCTCCGCATTGAACTGCGGCGCCGTGTCGCCCCCCAGCCCGCGCAGCATCGGGTTCTTGATCGCGCACGCCAGTTCGAGTTTCTGCCGCAGCAGCGCCGGGCGCAGCAGGTCGCCCATGCGCACCGCCGTGGCGCGCTGCGCCTTGTCCGCGTAGCACGGGCCGATGCCCCGCTTCGTGGTCCCGATGGAGTTGCCCGCCGCGCCCGCCTCGGCGCCGATCGGCGCCGCCCCGCGGCCCGACAGCACCATCTCGCGCAGTTCATCCTCGGCCTTGTGGTACGGCATGACGACGTGCGCGCGGTCCGAGATCACCAGCCCGGAGGTGTCCACGCCGCGCGCCGCCAGCCCGTCGGTCTCCTTCAGCACGACCTCCGGGTCCACGACCACGCCGTTGCCGATGATCGCCAGTTTGCCGGGGTACAGGATCCCCGACGGGATCAGGTGCAGCGCGTACCGCTCGCCCTTGACCACCACCGAGTGTCCGGCGTTGGCCCCGCCGTTGTACCGGACCACCGCCTCGTAGTCCGGCGCCAGCAGGTCCACGACCTTCCCCTTCCCCTCATCCCCCCACTGCAACCCCACAACCGCGGCGCACAACCCGCCTGCGGGGAGCGGGAGCCGGGAACGAGCCGGAAGGGATTCGGTGGCGGCGCTGCTCATCGACGTCCTCGTCCAAGCCCCACCGCCCCACCAGCCCGCGCAGGGCCAAACCCAACGATATCGCTCGGCATTCCTCCCGGCCTGTCACCGCCGGTATTCTCGGCCCCGCCCCGCCCGGCAGTCGGCGCCCGGCATTAAGCGAGGCCGCCGACGGGCCGATAGTCCCCGCGGAGGCTGCGCCCACATGAGCGACGCGACGATCCGCATCATGTGCCCCAATCTGACGTGCCGGAAGGTGCTGATTGTGCCCGCCAACTCGCGGGGCAAGACCGTCCGGTGCCGCAACTGCGCCACGACGATCCGCGTCCCGCAGAAGCGCTCGGCACCCGACGCCACCACCCCCGTCGAGCCCGCGCCTCCCCCCGCCGCCCCCGACGCCGGGAAGACCAAGGCGGCCTGAGCCGGCGCACGCGCCGTCACCCCCGATCGATCGCCACCGCCAGTTCCACCGCGCCCGGCGCGAGGCACTCGGTGTCCGTGCACGCCTGGTACCGCAGGACCAGGATCGGCCGCCCGACCCACTCCCCCGCGCGCTCCAGCAGCACCGGCACCGTCACCCGCCCCGTGTACGCGAGCACGCCGCCCTCCTGCCCGCCGCCGCCGTACGGCTCACCCGCCGGCCAGTCCGCGTAGACGTTGACACCGGCGCCGCCCGCGATCTCGAAACGAGCCCCCGCCAGGCCCGCGGCCCCCTCGCCGGGGTCGGCGGCGATCAGGTGCAGCCCGTCGCGGATCACGATCTCCGCCACAAAGCCCGCGGGCTCCCCTTCCTTCACCGCAACGCGGTCGGTTGACGCGTACACCTCCAGCGGCAACGGCTCTTCCGGCGCCGCCGGCGAGGCAGGGGCCGCCGCCGGGACCGGCGCGGCCCGCGACGCCAGCCGCCCTTCCCCGCCCGGCGTGACGATCAGCCGCAACAGCGCCAGCGTCGAGTTGGCCGTCGAGACCGGCGAAGCCGCGATCGCGCCGCTGATCGCGTCCAGGCACGCCGCGGCGCGGTCCAGGTACCGCTCCTCGCCCGTGATCTCGTGCAGGTCGAGCAGGTTGTTGATCATCACCGACACGCCGCTGGGCACAGCGCCGTCGTACGTCGAGCGGGCGCGGATGAACAGATCCGGCCGATCCGCCGTCGTGTCGTAGTACCCGCCGCTGCCATCAGCGAACCGTGCCTCCGCCGCCGCGAGCAGTTCCTCGATCGCTCTGAGCCACCGCGGCTTGAACGCGCCGCCGGATCGGTACAGCGCCAGCAACCCGCGCACGAGCAGGGCGTAGTCCTCCAAGACCGCTTCCGTGTGCGCCACCCCGGCGCGATACACGCGGAACAGCCCTCCGCGCCCCCCCGGCGGCTGCATCGTCGCGAGAATGAACGCCGCCGCCCGCTCCGCCGCGTCGCGGTAGCGGTCGTCGCCCAGCGCGATCGACCCCTCCGCCAGTCCCGCGATCATCAGACCGTTCCACCCGCAGAGCACCTTGTCGTCGCGGTGCGGCTGCGGGCGACGGCCCCGCTCCGCCTCCAGCCGCTCGTTGATCGCGTCGAGCCGCGCGAGGAACTCATCCGTGCTCACCCCTTCCCGCCGCGCCAGTTCCTCCGGCCTCGCCGCGAGCAGCAGCACGTTCGCCGGCTCATCCTCCGGATGGTGCGGGTCGCGGAAGTTCGGCCCGGCGTCCAGGCCGTAAACCTTCGCCGCCCACGCCCCATCGTCGGGCCCCAGAGCCGCGATCATCTGCTCCCGCGTCCAGAGGTAGTTCAGCCCCTCCCGCCCGCTGACCTCCGCGTCCTGCGCACTGGCGAAGGCCCCCTCCTCGGTCATCATCTCGCGGAGCACATAATCGAGGATCCGCCGCGTCGTGCGGGCGTAGAACGCGTCCCCCAACACCGACGCCGCCGTGGCGTACGTCGCCGCGAGTTGCCCGTTGTCGTACAGCATCTTCTCGAAGTGCGGCACGACCCACCGCCCGTCCACGCTGTAGCGGTGGAACCCCCCGCCGACCTGGTCGAAGATGCCGCCGCACGCCATGCGGTCCAGCGTCAGCCGCACGGCCGCATCGACCGCCCGCCGCGCCTCCTCGTCCGACGCCGCCCGCCGGAACGCCATCAGCAGGTCCAGGTACGCCGGCTGCGGGAACTTCGGCCCCGCCTCGCCGCCGAACCCGCCGTGCGCCCGGTCGTGCGACCGCAGCAGCGACGCGACCGCGTGCGCCACCTGGTCGCACCCGATCGGCGCACGCGCCGGCTCCGTCCCCAGGTGATCGCGCACCGCCCCCGCCAGCGTCTCGGCCTGCCGCAGCACCTCCTCGCGCTGCTCGCGCCACGCCCGCGCCAGCGACTCGAGCACGTGCGTGAACGCCGGCAGCCCGTGCCGCGGCTCGGGCGGGAAGTACGTCCCCGCCCAGAACGGCCGCAGCCCCTGCGGCTCCAGCATGACGCTCATCGGCCACCCCCCGCGGCCGGTGTACATCTGCGTCGCCACCATGTACAGGTCGTCCACGTCCGGCCGCTCCTCGCGGTCGACCTTGATGCACACGAAGTGCTCGTTCATCACGCGGGCGGTCGCTTCGTCCTCGAAACTCTCCCGCTCCATCACGTGGCACCAGTAGCACGTGGAGTACCCGACGCTCAGGAAGATGGGCACGTCCCGCCGCCGCGCCTCGGCGAATGCCTCCTCGCCCCAGGGATACCAGTCCACGGGGTTGTGGGCATGCTGGAGCAGGTACGGGCTGGTCTGGCTCGCGAGGCGGTTGATGCGCGGGGGCATGGGAAGTTCCAGGTCGGAACGTTACGGTCGCCGCACGGGCCGCGCCGCCGGGACGTGCGATCGCAGCGGCTCCGCAGACGGCTCTCCCTCCGGCCGAACGTTCATCCGCTTGACCACCAGCGCCGTGAGCATCGCCCCGGCGGGACCGTCGAGCCGCTCATCCGGCGACAACGGCGGCACGCCCGCCGCGCTTCCCCCGCCCCGCACCCCGGCGCGGGCGCCCAGCGCCCGCACCGCCGTCAGCCCCGACCGCAGCGCCGCGTCGGATGGCATCACCACGCCGGTCAGGCTCACGAACCCGTCCTGCACGCGCACGCCCTGATCGTCGTCCCCCTCCGCCACCTCGGCGTGCGCGCCGCGGAACGCGTGCGTGTACGCCGCCGCGGCTTCGGTCAGGCCGTCCGCGGCGCCCGCGGCCCCGGTGGCCGCCCGCGCGATCGCATCGCGAAGATCATCCAGTTGCGGCCGCAGCCGCTCGCGCGCCCGCAGGATCCGCTTCCCCGAGGCCCGCAGCAGCACTGGCACCGCGACCGCGAACGTCCGCCGGCACAGCGCCGCCTCCGCGCGCTGCCACACCGACCCGCCCCCCGCCCCAGCCGGCCCGCCGTACGCCGCCGCACTGGACGACCCGGGCGAACCCGAGATCCCCGCCCGCACCGCCGCCATCCCGTGCCGCACAGCCAGCGCATCCATCGCCGCGGCGATGCACACGCTGATCCCCGGATCCGGGCCGCCCTTGAGCAGGTCGGCGCTCACACGATCGAGATACTCGCGCTCGTCGCGGTACAGCGTCGGCCGCATAATGCCGCGCAGCGGCGCCAGCGGGTCCGCCTCGCCCTCCGGACCCGGAAGCGTGAGCCGCGCCCACACACGGTGCACCTCCTCCGCGACCTCCTGCCGGTCCCGCTCGCGCTCCGCCGCCCCGTTGTCGCCCGCGGGCCGATCCTCCTCCGCGAACGTCGATCGGATCACCCCCGCCTCCCACAGCGGCGCCGCCCAGCGCCACGCCTCCATCAGGCGCAGATACCCCGGGGACTTCTCCACCGCCGCCTTCACCTGGGCCCGGCCGCGCTCCCCCCCGGCGAACCCGAAGGGCGCCGGCATCATCGTGTGCACGCGCGAGCCGATCAGCAGCGCCGCCAGCGCCGCCGGCTCGGCCGTCGTGAGGTGATACGGGCTCAGCGCCAGCGGCAGTGGCGCAAGCGGGCGGCGGCTCACCGGCGCGCTCCGCCAGGACGGGCGCCGCGGCGCTCGGGGTGCGTCAACAGGCTCGGCATCGCCGAAGTCATCCGCGGATTGTTGGCGCGGCCATCCCCGCTTTGAACGCGACCGGGCCTCATGGTTCCGCCCGGCGCAGCCACCCGCCCATGCGCGGCACGGCCCGCCGCGTCACCCACGCCAGACACGCCGCGCCGATCACCACCATCCCCACGCTGAGCCACTGCCCCCGGCTGAGCCCCATGATCCTCGCCGCATCGCCGAACTGCGGGTCCGGCAGCCGCCAGAACTCCGTCACGACGCGCAGCACGCCATAGGTGATCAGGAACCAGCACCCCACAACCCCCGGCTTGCGCGGCCTCGCCGCTGCCGCCCACACGACCAGCCCCACCACGATCCCCTCCGCCACCGCCTGATACAACTGCGATGGGTGGCGCGACGAGAGCAATGGACGCAACTGGTCCGCGTACGCCGCGGCGTGATCGATGATCCAGTCCAGCGCCTGCGCCCACGTCCCCCCGCGCTGCTGCTGCACGGACGTCACCAGCGCATCCAGCCGCGCCATCTGCTCCTCGCTCAGCGGCGGCGTGTGGCTCAGCGTGCTCCGCTGGTACGGCCCCACCCACCCGTTCAACTCCTGCGGGAACTGCACCGCCCACCACGGCCCCGGCGCCCCCGGCGGCGCCACGATCTTCCCGAGCAGTTCGCCGTTGATGAAGTTCGCGATCCGCCCGAACAGCAGCCCCGCCGGCGCGAGCATCGCCACAAGGTCCATCATGTGCAGCGCCGGCATCCGCCCCTCGACCGTCCCCTCCGGCGTGCGCCACCCGCGGCTGATGCGCCACGCGGCGATGATCACCCCCACCATCCCGCCGTGGCTCGCCATTCCCCCCTGGTTGATCGCCAGCACGCCCCACCACGGCGGCGATGAATCAAACCGCCACAGCAGGCTCGGGTCGTAGATCAGGACATACCCCAGCCGGCCCCCCACCAGCACCCCGCCGATCAGCCACATCAGTGCATCGCCGACGCGGTGCCGCGGCAGCGGCGTGAACCCCGGCCGCTCCGGCGTCGAACTCAGCCGGCGCAGCAGCAGCCACGCCACCGCGAACCCCGCGAGGTACGCTGTCCCGTACCACCGCAGGCCGAAGTTCTCCGTGAACTTCACGATGAACGGGTCGAGCGTGTGCAGCCAGGAGGCCAGCGTCAGCATTGGGTGCAGGGTATCGCTCACGCCGAACCCCGGGGAGCCGGCGGAGCGAATGCCTCATCCGGCAGGCCGAAGAACCGGCGACTGTTCTCGTTCACCGCCTCGTGGAATCGCTCAAACGGCTCCCCACGGAGCGCCGCCAGCGCCTCGGCCACGTGCCGCACCCACGCCGGCCGGCACGGCCGCTTGCCCCGGTGCGGCTCCGGCGAGAGGAACGGCGCATCCGTCTCGACCATGATCCGCTCCAGCGGCGCCAGCCGCGCCGCCTCCCGCACCTGGGGTGCGTTGCGGTACGTCACCACCCCCGTGAAACTCACCATCGCGCCAAAGTCCAGAATCTTCCGCATGTCATCCGGCGAGCCGGTGAAGCAGTGGAAGACAAACCGCTGAGGGTCGAACGGCCCGCCGCGCAGGATCGGGATCAGGTCGTCGAACGCCTCGCGGCAGTGCAGCACGATCGGCTTGTCGATCCCCCACTCCGTACGCGCCCGCGCGATGAACGCCAGGTGCTCATCCAGCACCCGGCGCTGCAACGCCGCCGGCGGCTCCTTGTAATGGTTGTCCAGCCCCAGTTCCCCCCAGGCCACACAGCGCGGGCTCTGCGCCACCCGGCGCAGCGTCTCCCACTCGTGCGGCCCCTGGTCCGCGTACAGCGGATGAACCCCCGCGGTGCACCAGACGTTCGCGTGCTCCTCCGCGATGCGCAGAGCCTCCACGCAATCCCGGGTCGTCGTCGAGATCGTGATGCAGGCCGTCACCCCCGCGCGGGCCGCCTCGGCCAGTTCCTCGGCGATCCGGCCCTGGTAGTCCGGAAAGGTCAGATGACAATGGGTGTCGATCACACCGGAGGGTACTCACCTCCCCCGGACCGGCCCGCCGGGCGGCCGGGCCGCTACGCTGATCGACCAGAGGCCCGGGGCATCCGGGGGAACAGGACCACCGCATGACCGCGACCGCCCGCCACGCCGCCGCCGCGCACCCGCCCCGCGCCCTGCTCGCGCTCCTGTTGGCCCTGGGCGCGGCGCTCCTCCACGCCCCGCCCGCCCTCGCGGCCGAGGCCGACCACGACCTCTGGTACATCATCGAAATGGCCGGCCAGCGCTCCGGATGGATGCGCTCCACCCAGCGCACCGAGGGCGACCGCATCATCACCATCCGCGAACTTCAACTCGAGATCCGCCGCGGCCGCACCCCCATCACCGTCCGCAACGTCTCCGAGTTCGTCGAGACACCGACGGGCGAGCCGATCTCGATGAAGAACACGCAGCAACTCGGCTCCGCCCCCGTCACCACCGAGTACACCTTCGCCCCAGACAAGGTCACGATCGTCACCTCGCAACCGGGCTTCCCCCCGACGCAGATCGAGGCCTCGCCGCCCGAGGGCCAGTGGCTCACCCCCGCCGCGGCCCTGGAGTTCACACGCAAGCGCCTCGAGGCGGGTGCGAACGAGATCGTCGTCCGCTCCGTGGACCCCGCCCAGGGCCTCCAGCCCGTCGTCTTCACGCGCAAGATCCTCGAGCGCACCACCGCCGAGGCCCTCGGCAAGACCGTCCCCGCCATCAAGACCTCCGTCTCGATGAGCAACATGGCCGGGATCGAGTCCGTCGAGTTCGTGGACGAGCGCGGCATGACCATCCGCTCCACCACGAACCTCGGCGACATCCCCATGACCATGATCGCCGCCGAACGCGAACTGGCCATGGCGGACGTGGACCCGCCCGAACTGATGCAGCGCACCTTCGTCACGCCCGATCGCGGGATCCCCTCGCCGCGCAAGGTCCGTTCCGCGGCGTACCTCCTCCGCGTCCCCGGCGACGGCCCGGCTCTCGCGGAGATCCCCGCCACCGGCGCCCAGCGCGTCGAGCCCGCAGGCGACGACGCCATCCGCATCACCATCGACGCCGACGACCTCGCCCCCGCCGACCCGGCCGACGCCGACAACCCCGAGTTCACCGCCGCCTCCTCGATGCTCAACAGCGAAGATGAGCGCGTGAAGGAACTCGTCGAGCGCGCCCTGCGCCCGCTGGACGAGGGCGCCACGCCCGCCCAGCGCGCCGAGGCCCTGCGCCGCTACGTGCACACCTTCATCCGCGCCAAGGGCCTGGGCGTCGGCTTCGCCACCGCCTCCGAGGTCGCCCGCACCCGCGAGGGGGACTGCACCGAGCACGCCGCCCTCCTGGCCGCGATGCTCCGCGCCGCCGGCATCCCCTCCCGCACCGCCAGCGGCCTGATCTACGCCGACGCCTTCGCCGGAAGCGAGCACATTTTCGGGTATCACATGTGGACCCAGGCGCTGCTGACGATCGACGGCGTCCCCCGCTGGGTGGACCTCGACGCCACCCTCGGCCCGCAGACGCCCTTCGACGCCACCCACATCGCGCTGGCCGTCACATCCATGACCGATGGCCAGGCCCCCAACGCCCTGATCGCTCTCACCCCTCTTCTGGGCCGCCTCGAGATCACCGTCGAGCACATCAGCGCCGCCGCCCCGGAGCCCGTCCCTTGAGCGACGCCGCCTTGCCACTTCCGCCCCTCCCCCCGCGCGACCCCGCCGGCCACAAGGGAACCTTCGGCACCGTCGCCATCGTCGGCGGCTGCGCCACCCCCGCGACGCGGATGATCGGCGCCCCCGCCCTGGCCGCCCTCGCCGCGCTGCGTGCCGGCGCCGGCCTGGCGCGCCTTGTGATGCCCGCGCCGATCCTCGACGCCGGCCTCACGATTACCCCCAGCGCCACCGGCCGCCCCCTCCCCACCGACGCCACCGGCGCGGTCATCCCCCACGAAGCCGCGGCGGTCATCGACGAACTGGCCCACTCCTGCACGTGTCTGGCCATCGGCCCCGGCCTGGGCCGCGGCGATGGCCCCCGCGCCGCCGCCCTCCGCGCCGTTCAGCAGGACGCCGTCCCGGTCATAGTCGATGCGGACGCGATCAACGCGCTGGCCGAGATCCCGCAACTGACGCGAGACCTCCGCGCCGCCGCCGTCCTCACGCCCCACCCCGGCGAGTTCAAGCGCCTCACCCAGAGCATGGGCCTCAGGGATGACCTCGGCCTGGACCGCTCGCGTGAGGCCGCGGCCGAATCCCTCGCCCAGCGCCTCGGCTGCATCGTCGTCCTCAAGGGCCGCGGCACCGTCGTCTCCGACGGCGTCCGCACCTGGACCGCGACCACCGGCAACGCCGCCCTCGCCACCGCCGGCACCGGCGACGTCCTCACCGGCCTGATCGCCGGCCTCGTGGCGCAGTTCGTCGCCCCGCCCCCGCCCCCCGGCCTCCCGGATGCCGTCCGCGCCAGGTTCCCCCGCCCCCCCGGCCGCCCGCTGGACCTCTTCGACGCCGTGCGCCTCGCCGTCCACGCCCACGGCCTCGCCGCCGACCGCTGGACCGCCGCCCGCAGCGCCTCCGCCGGCCTGCTGGCGGGTGAACTCGCCGACGCCCTCCCCGCCACCCTGGAAACCCTCCGCTCGCCTCCTGCGCCCCCCGGCGACAGGTGAGCAGGGCCCACGTCCGAAAAAAACGCCCCCGGCACGCCCCCCGGAAGTCATCGGCGACCTCAGGCACTGGGCACCAGGCACTAGGCACTAGGCACTAGGCATTAGGCACTAGGCACTAGGCATTAGGCACGAGGCAGTAGGCATCAGGCACCGGGCACCGGGCACGAGGGGAGGGGGGCGTGGGTCGGGGCAGGGCGGGGGAGGGCGTCTGACTCAACCATGAGCCCGCGAACG
>CALAFV010000194.1 GCA_937891445.1 uncultured Phycisphaerales bacterium
ATGGTCGCTTCCCAGCTGCTCGCTGCCGTCGATGTCGGCGAGAGTCCAGGCCACACGGTGGACCCGTCATAGCATTAGTGCATGTTGCCTGCGATCTATGCACGACAGTCCCTCGACGTAGCCGAGGGCATCACCCGACAACTGGAACGGTGCCGCGCACTCGTCGCCGCACGCGGTTGGCCTGCCGCTGTCGAGTATGCCGACAACGACACCTCCGCGACCAAGTCGCGCGGCGCTGACACCGCATGGGGCCGGATGCTCGCGGACGCCCGTGCGGGCCGTGTGGACACGGTCGTCGCGGTGAACCTGGACCGGCTCCTCCGCACGCAACGCGACCTCCTCGACCTGCTGGACGCGGGGGTCGCGGTCGCGACGCTGGAGGGTGAACTGGACCTCACGACCGCGTCGGGTGAGATGCAGGCGAGTGTCCTCACCGCTATGGCCCGGTTCGAGGCTCGCCGGAAGTCGGAACGTCAGGTCCGCGCGAACGAGCATCGTGCGGTGAACGGGAGGGTGGTGCGTGGTCGTCGCCCGTTCGGGTACGAGGCGGACGGGGTCACGCTCCGGCCTGTGGAAGCGGACGCGGTCCGGTGGGGGTTCGAGGCTATGGCTGACGGTGCCACTCTCGCGGGGATCGCGAAGGAGTGGAACGCCCGCGGGTTGACGACGGGTCAGGGTGGGGCGTGGCGGCATGACAACGTGCGGCACGTCCTGTTGAACCCTCGTTACCGTGGCGCGGTGCGTCGGCACGGGCAGGTGGTGAACGAGACCGCGGAGTGGGATGCGGTCGTGGATGCTGACCTGTTCCGTCGAGTGGAAGCGATCCTCCGTGACCCGGCGAGGCGTACGGGGAGGCCGCAGACGAAACGGCTCCTGTCGGGGATCGCGGTGTGCGGTGTGTGCGGTGCGACGGTGCACGCTGGGGGTGGTCCGCGTAGTGGTGTCGCGAACTATCGGTGCAGTGGGGCGTTGGGTCATTTCGCGCGCCGTGCGGCCCCTGTGGAGGCGTTCGTGGAGGGGGTGGTGTGCGCGTACCTTGGGGCCACGAAAGTCGCTGACATCGTCGCTCAGGGGCCGGAGGGTGACGCGCTCGCGGCGGAGGCTGACGAGTTGCGGTCCCGGTTGGATGAGTTGGCGGTGGAGTTCGCGGATGGTGCGTTGACGGCGTCGCAGTTGCGTGTCGCGTCGGAGCGGTTGAGGGGTCGTCTGGCGGATGTGGAGGGGCGTCTGTTGGAGGTGACGCGGGCGGCTGAGTTCGGGGACTTGTTGGGGCGTGCGGATGTGCGTGGCGCGTGGGATGCTCTGCCGTTGTCGCGGAAGCGTCGCATCCTGCGTGTGTTGCCGTTGCGGATTGTGGTGCATCCGGTGGGGCGTGGTCGTCGCGTGTTCGATCCGGCGACGGTTGAGGTCATCCCTGTGCCACGGTAGTACTTGCTGACCAGGCATTTACCTACCTACGATTGAGGCATATCGAGACCCCCTTGGGTCAGGACCACCCCCCGGAGCGGGCGGGTGGAGCATCTGACTCCAGGGGGTTCTCCCTTGTCCAGCATCCCTACTCCTCACATCGCCCGCGCCCGCGTCGGCGTCCTGGCCCGGTACGCACCGGACGACAAGGAAGCCATGGTCGAGGCACGCCGTGACCTCGCCGCCGCGAACATCGCCCAGACCATCGGTCAGCAACTCGCGAAGTCAGCACCGCTGACAGACGAGCAGGTCACCGAAATCGTCGGCATCCTCCGTGGAGGTGCCCGATGATGACACCCCGCGAACGCGCACGCGAAGCCGTGCGTGAAGCCGTCCGTCAGGGGTTCATCGTCGGCGTGGACACCTGTGACCGCGCCTACGCGATCCTCCGTGACGACCGTGAGGCGTGGCGTGAAGTGCCGCGCGCCGTCCTCGAAGTGTCGGGGAGGCTCTAATGCGACTCGCCCGCCCCGTACAGGCCCAGGGACTCCGACCTCACCACATCGGTCGTGACTTCGTCGCAATGGGCGTCCTCGCCCGCGTGACGATGACGGAGGACGGCTACCACCTCACCATGGAGGACGGTTCGTGCTGGCTCGTCCAGCCCCGCGCGCAACTGGACTACTGGCTCACTGAGGACGACATGTCCGCCTCGAAGCGCGCCGCGATCGAACGACGCAAGGCGAGGGGGCTGGGAGCATGAGCCGGTTCACAGGCCGAGTGAAGCGCCTCGTCGCGTCCGGGAAGTTGGCCGCGCACGACCTCAAAGGGAACGCGTACCTCGTCCTCCTCACCCTCGCGTTCCACGCGGACAAGGAAGGCCGCGTCACGATCACGCAGGAACAGTTGGTCGAGGAGACGCAACGCGCACGGTCCACTATCCGCACCGCGCTGGACCAACTGATCGCGGCGGACATCGTCTGGGTCGAACGCCGTGGTGAGGGACGCGCCGCGACGACGTACCGGATCATCACGGACCACCACCTCCCGTCACGGAACATCCCCGCGCCTACCCGCACCGCCGTCTACGACGCGAACACCAACGGGTTCGTAGTGGGCCGAGAACTCGGCCAACAAGCGATCACACCCGTGCCCGTAGTTGGCCGAGAACTCGGCCAACAAACCCCCCGTAGTTGGCCGAGTTCAGTGCCAACAACGAACAGCCCCGAATCCGTAGTGGGCCGAGAACTCGGCCAACAAGACCCCGTAGTGGGCCGAGAACTCGGCCAACAAGTAAAGGAAACCCGCTACGCGCGCGAAACGGTAACGACTCCGACACTCGCAGTCGCCCACGACAACACACCCGTCGCGACACCCACCAAACAAGACAACCCCACACACACCCCAGTGCTGGGGGGCGTGGGGGCCACCGCCCCCACATCACCAACGCAACCCACAGACGACCTCCGCTGGGGCTGGAAAGACACCCTCGGTCGCGCCGAATGGGACGAATACGCCCCCCTCTACAAGCAGGTCTACGGACGCGAACTCCACCCCGAGGACACCATCTACTTCCCCGGCGCGGAGAACTACACCGAAGCCCTCACCAACCTCCAGAAACGAGCACACCAATGAACACACCCACCCGACGCACACGCCTCACCCGCGCCACCATCGCCACCTACCTCACCACCCTCCACGCACTCCTCCTCACCCTCACCCTCCTCACATGACCCACGGACACCACGACCCCACCTACCAACGCAACGCCCGCATCATCCGCAAACAAGTCACCACCGCACACCAACACGGACAACCCGTCCACTGCATCGGATGCGGACACCCCATCACCCCCGACCAGACCTACGACATCGGACACCGCATAGACCACGCACTCGGAGGCACCAACAACCTCGACAACCTCGGCCCACAACACAGACGCGAAAACCGAAAAGCAGGCGGACGCCTCGGACAACGACTCACCCACACCAACAACAGACGAACCAAAGGACTCCCCACATGGTGAACAACCACACCAATCTTTTGAACGAAACCACCACAACCCCCGGCGAGGCCGTATCAGGCGAGGGGGACTGCTGAAGGTTTAGGTGACTCCTGATCTGTGGTGATTCGTCGCCGCTGG
>CALAFV010000195.1 GCA_937891445.1 uncultured Phycisphaerales bacterium
TCGCGGCTGAATCACTCGCCGCCGCGCCCGAACGTCCGCCGCGCCATCAGCCGCAGGCGCCGGCCGATGCCGGGGCGCATCCATTCGATCGGGCGATGAGCGAGCCAGAGGTCCAGGTCCACCGCCATGGCGTCTGCGGTCGGATACCGCTCGGCTTTGTGCGGCGCCAGCGCCCGTCGGCAGATGCGGTCCAGGTCACGGTCGATCTCCGGCCGCAAGTGCCGCGGCGAGGGGGCCGCGGTGCGTCCGTAGGCGGGGTCGTGCGTTCGCGCGATCTCCTCGGCGGTGTCGCCGTTGGGGAGCGAGCCGGTGAGGAGGTAGTAGAGCAGCCCACCGAGGGCATAGATGTCCGCCGGCGGCGCCAGCGACCCTTCCTCCAGCCGGTACTGCTCCGGGGCGATGAACGCGAGGTTGCCGATGCGCCCCTTGGGGTCGGGCCACGCCGATCCCTCGGGATACTCCTGCTCGCGGGCGGCGACGCCGAAGTCGGTCACCTTCGGCACACCGTCGCGCGTGACCAGCACGTTCGCCGGCTTGAGGTCGCAGTGCACCACGCCCGCGCTGTGCGCCGCCTGGATCGCCCGGGCGATCTTCGCGACCAGCCGGGCCGCGTCCCGCGGCGAGGCCTTCCCGCCGCGTTCGATCAGCCAGTCATCCAGACTCGCGCCATCCACGTACTCGAAGACGACGTACACCTCCCCCGTCTCGGCCGTCCCCCAGTCGAGCACGCGCACGACGTTGGGGTGGTCCACCCGGCGCGCCTTGCACGCCTCGTCGATCAGCCGCTGGCGGGCGGCCGCCGTCGGCTCCCCGCCGAGGATCTTGAGCGCAACCCACGCGGGCCGGTTCGTCTCCGACAGATGCCGGTCCACGGCGAGGAAGACCGCGCCGTGGCTGCCGCGCCCGAGTTGCTTCTTCAGCAGGTACCGCGGCCGGCGCGACGCCATCCGCGGCCCGAAGCCCCGCGGCAACTCCGGCGCCGGCGCACCTGCCTCCGCGGGCGCCGGCTGCTCCGCCGCCGACTCCAGCGCCTGCCCAAGCACGACCGCCTCGCGGATCGGGTCCGCCAGCGCGGGGTACCGTGCGATGAGTTCCTCGGCCGCCTCGACCGTGATCGCCTGCGTCCCCCCCGGCGCGAGCCACCGCAGGGCGTAGTCGATCGCCGTGTCCAGCGGCAGCGCTCGCGACGGCAAATCCGGAATCGCCGCCAGGTACCGGTCCAGTTCCACAGCCAGCCCGTCCGCGAGCCGGATGGTGGCGTCGGCCTCGATGAGGTCCGCCAGTTGCCGGTCGTCGAGGTTCGGGAACCTCGCGAGGATCTCGCGGAGGTCCGGGTCGGCCCCGCGCCGCTGGTAACTCAGGCGCACGGCCCGGACGGCGGGCCCGTCGAGCGTGGTCATGCGCCGCCCCCTTCCTCCCCCTCCAGGCGAGCGCGGAGTTGCGCCTTGATCGACTGCCAGCGCTTCCGCACCGCCGCGGGCGTCAGGCCGACGCACCCGGCGGTGACCGTGTGCGGCGTGTCGGCGAGCCACAGGGCGAGGATCTGCCGGTCGATCGGGTCCTCCAGGGCGTCGATGAGCCGCTCGATCTCCAGATCCGCCGTCAGCCCGCCGGACTCCTGCGCCCGGCGCATGCGCTCGAGGAAACTCTGCGCGAACGGCGAGTCCTCCCCCTCGACCGCGCGGAGCCGCATCATGATCCGCGCCTTGTCCACCACCGCGTTGTCCGCGATGCGGAAGACCAGCGACCACAGTTGCGCCTCGCTCTCGGCTTCGAGTTTGCGGCCGGAGACGTAGTCATCCAGCCGGCGCGACAGGGTCGAGAGGATGTCCGCCGAGTCGAAGACGCGCCGCGCGGCTCCCGTCAGCCGCGACCGCACGCGCCGGCGGATCCGCTCGCCGTACCGAAGGACGAACTCGGCCGCCGCCTCGCGGTCGCCGTGCCGCATGCGCATGAGCAGCGACTCGAGGCTCGGAGCCGCCGCGGCCGCCGCCTGGTCCGCGGCGCCGGCGGAGGTGGGGGAGCGGGGCCCGCCCGAACCGGCCGCGCCGGGGATGCCGTTATCCGAGGTGTGCCGCTGCTGGTGCGTCATGCGATCCAACAGGACAGTACGCGGCGGGCCCGCCGGCCGATCCCTCCGCGGGGCCACCCGGGCTCCCATCCACACTTCGGTGGAAACCCGCCCGCTGGGGCCGCCTCGGCGGTGCGGCCGCCGTCTGGACGCCGCACGTGTGAGAGGCCCATAATCCCCGCTTTCCCCCCGGGCCTGCGACCCGGCCGGAGCCCCGCGTGCTGCTGACCATCACCACAACCCACCGCCCCGCCGACGACCTGGGGTACCTCCTGCACAAGAACCCGGCCCGGTGCCAGTCGTTCCCGCTCTCGTTCGGGGCCGCCCACGTCTTCTACCCCGAGGTCTCCCCCGACCGCTGCACGGCGGCCCTCTTGCTCGACGTTGACCCCGTCGGCCTCGTCCGTCAGCGCCGCGGCCCAAGCGGCGAGGGCGGGCTCCTCGACCAGTACGTCAACGACCGGCCCTACGTCGCCTCGTCGTTCCTCAGCGTGGCGATCGCGCAGGTCTTCGGCAGCGCCCTCAGCGGGCGGTGCAAGGACAGGCCCGACGTCGTCTCCCGCCCGCTCCCGCTCACCGCCCGCCTCGCGGCGGTCCCCTGCCGCGGCGGGGAGGACCTGCTCAGGCGCCTCTTCGAGCCGCTGGGCTACGCCGTCGCCGCCGAGCGCCACCCGCTGGACCCGCGCTTCCCCGACTGGGGCGACAGCCCGTACTACACCGTCACGCTCTCCGCGACGCTGACGCTCCGCTCGCTGCTCAGCCACCTGTACGTGCTGATCCCGGTCCTCGACAACGACAAACACTACTGGGTGGACCGCAAGGAGGTGGACAAACTCCTCCGCCAGGGCGAAGGGTGGCTCGCCGAGCACCCCGAGCGTGAACTGATCACCGCTCGCTACCTCCGTTACCAGCGGCGCCTTACCGACGAGGCCCTCGAGCGTCTCGGCGAGGACGACCCCACCGACCCCGACGAGGCCGCGCGGGCCCACGACGCCGAGGAAGCGGCCGTCGAGCGCCCCCTGAGCCTGCACGAGCAGCGCCTCGGCGCGGTCCTCTCGGTCCTCAAAGGCGCCGGTGCCCGTAGCGTCCTGGACCTGGGCTGCGGCGAGGGCCGCCTCATCATCCAGCACCTGCTCAAGGAGCCGCAGTTCGAGCGCATCCTCGGCGTCGATGTCTCGGCGCGCTCGCTCCGCATCGCTGCCGACCGCCTCCGCTACGACCGCATGCCCGAACGCCAGCGCGAACGGGTGAAACTCATCCACGGCTCGCTCATGTACCGCGACAGGCGTCTGGAGGGCTTCGACGCCGCGGCGGTCGTTGAGGTCATCGAGCACATGGACGCCCCGCGTCTGGCCGCCTTCGAGCGCGTCGTCTTCGAGTTCGCTCGCCCACGCACCGTGGTCGTCACCACGCCCAACGCCGAGTACAACGTCATGTGGCCGACGCTCCCCGCCGGCCGCTTCCGCCACCGCGACCACCGCTTCGCCGAAACCCGCGCGCAGTTCGCCGCCTGGTGCG
>CALAFV010000196.1 GCA_937891445.1 uncultured Phycisphaerales bacterium
CGTCCTGGCCGTCGGCTTCCTGTCGCACCCCCCAGACCGGGGAGAGGCCCTCCTGACCTTCCCCGGTGCGGGAATCCGTCCTCACGCATGGCTCCGACCGGCCCCTCCCCACCCGGCCCCCTGCACTCCTTCTCCTTGCAAGCTCCTTTGGTGTCTCTGGTCCAACGCCCGTGGCCGCGCGGGCTCCTTGGCCCGCGCGACCGGGACGCGTCGTTGTTCACTCAACTGCACCCCATCGAGTTCCCGCAGTTCAGGCACTTGTAGCAGGTGCCGCTGCGGACCGTGATCGCCCCGCACACATCACACGCGGGAGCGTCGCCCATGGCGTTCTGCATCGCCATGGACAGGGCGCCCACGCCGGTCTGAACGCCCGCGACCAGTTCGAGTTCCGCCACGCCCCCACCTGCACTCCCCCCGCCCCCCGCACTCCCGCCCGTCCCGGCGCGAGCGCGGGCCTCGCCGGTCATCGCCGGGGCGGCGGATTGGGCGGCAGGGTTCGGGAGGCCGGGACGCTGGTGCGACGACGGCTGCGGCGCGGCGGCGGCCGGCGCGGATGCTCTCTCGTTCCACTGGGTCGTGTTCTCCGTGGTCGGGTTCGTGGCGCCGGCGGGGTTCTGGTCTCCGGGCTCGGACGCCTCGGCGGGAAGAACGGCGGCGGCCGATGCGCCACCCCGCCGCGGCGCGTTGGCCTCGCGGTAGCCGGGGATGAACTCCATCCCCATCCACCGGAAGATGTAGTCCACCAGGCTCTTGGCGAAGGGAATGTCGCGGTTGCTGGTCATCCCCGCCGGCTCGAAGCGCTGGTGCGTGAACTTGTTGACCAGGCTCTGGATCGGCACGCCGTACTGGAGCGCGACGCTCACCGCCGTGCCCAGCGAGTCCATCAGCCCGCCGATCGTCGAGCCCTCCTTGGCCATCGTGATGAACAACTCGCCGGGCATCCCGTCCTCGTAGAGGCCGACGGTCAGATACCCCTCGTGCCCGGCGATGTTGAACTTGTGCGTGATCGAGGCCCGCGTATCGGGCAGGCGACGGCGCATCGGCCGCTGCACGATCCTGACCTGCTCGGTCTCCGCGGGCGGGACGGGCGAGCGCGCGGGCTCACCCGCAGCAACCGCCTTCGTCTCGGCCGAGGACGTCGCAAGCCGGGTCGCGGACTCGGCTTTTCCCGCCTCGCTCCCCTCGTCAGCCTCGTCCTCATCCTCCGCGCCGCTGGTCGAACTCAGCGGCTGGCTGAGTTTCGAGCCGTCGCGGTACAGCGCGTTGGCCTTCAGGCCCAGTTCCCACGACAGCCGGTAGCACGACTTGATGTCGTCCACCGTCGCCGTGCTGGGGAGGTTGATGGTCTTGGAGATCGCGCCGGAGATGAACGGCTGTGCCGCCGCCATCATGCGGATGTGCCCGTGCGGGTGGATGTACCGCTTGCCGTACTTGCCGCAGGTGTTGGCGCAGTCGAAGACCGGCAGGTGCTCGGGCTTCAGGTGCGGCGCCCCCTCGACGGTCTGCGTGCCGCAGACCAGGTCGTTGAGGGCGTTGATCTGCTTCCGCGTCAGGCCCAGTTTCCGCAGGAGGTTGAACTTCGGGTCGCTCTTGGCGGCCTCCGGGTCCAGCCCCAGCCGGCGCACGGCCTCGTCGCCCAGCGTCCAGACGTTGAACGCGAACGGCAGTTCGAAGACGCTCGGCAGCGCCTCGTTGATCCGCTCGATGTCCGACGCCAGCAGCCCGCGGGCCTGGAGCCATTGCGAGAACGTGATCGCCCCCTCGGGGACGGTGCCGTCCGGGTCGGGCATCGGCACGTCGAGGTTGAGCGTCCCCAGCAGGTAGACCATGATCTCGCGGATCTGCGCCTGCGAGTACCCCAGGGCCTCCAGCGCCGGCTTGACCGACGCGTTGGCGATCTTGAAGTACCCGCCGCCGGCGAGTTTCTTGAACTTCACCAGCGCAAAGTCCGGCTCGATGCCGGTCGTGTCACAGTCCATCAGCAGACCGATCGTGCCGGTCGGCGCGATGACCGTGACCTGGGCGTTGCGGTACCCGTGCTTCTCGCCGGCCGACAACGCCTCGTCCCACGCGCCGACGGCGCGCTTGAGCAGCTCGGCCGCGTTCGCGATGTTCACGCGTCCGCTCTTGATGAGCGCGTGATCGATCGGAACGGGCCTGATCGTCAGGCCTTCGTACTCCACGGCGTCTCTCGCCACGCCGCGGGCGGCCCGACGATGGTTGCGGATGACCCGCAGCATGTTCTGCTTGTCGGCCTCGTACCCGGGGAACGGGCCGAGCTGCTGGGCCATCACCGCGGACTGGCGGGACGCCCGCCCGGTCAGGATCGCCGTCAGGCACGCGCACACCGCGCGGGCCTCGTCCGAGTCGTACGGGATCCCCGCCTGCATCAGCATGGCGCCCAGGTTCGCGTACCCCAGCCCCAGCGTGCGGTACTTCCACGACAGTTCCGCGACCTCCTTGCTCGGGTAACTCGCCATGAGCACCGAGATCTCCAGCACGACCGTCCACAGGTCGATCGCGTGCTCGAAGGAGGCCCAGTCGAAACGCCGCGTCCTGGCGTCGTAGTACTTCAGGACGTTGATCGACGCCAGGTTGCACGCCGTGTTGTCGAGGAACATGTACTCCGAGCACGGGTTGCTCGCGTTGATCCGCCCCGCGCTCGGGCAGGTGTGCCACGCGTTGATCGTCGAGTCGAACTGCACGCCCGGGTCGGCGCAGCGCCAGGCCGCGTAGGCGATCTGGTCCCACAGGTCGCGGGCCCGGAACGTCTTGGCCGGCTTCCCCGTCGTGCGCCAGTGCGTCACCCACTCCCCGTCGCGGTCCACCGCCTCGAAGAACTCATCCGGGATCCGCACGGAGTTGTTGGAGTTCTGCCCGCTGACCGTCGCGTACGCCTCGCCGTTGAAGTCGTAGTCCAGCCGCAACTTCAGCCGCTCGGCCTCCTTCCGCAGGTCCTCGGGCAGGTGCTTCATCCCCTCGACCAGCGCGGCGACCTTGATCTCCTCGCGGACCTTCCAGTTGATGAACTTCTCGATGTCCGGGTGATCCATGTCGAGGCAGACCATCTTGGCCGCCCGGCGCGTCGTCCCGCCGCTCTTGATCGCCCCCGCCGCGCGGTCGCCGATCTTCAGCCAACTCATCAGCCCCGACGACTTGCCCCCGCCCGAGAGCGGCTCGTTCTCCGCCCGCAGGTTCGAGAAGTTCGTCCCCGTGCCCGAGC
>CALAFV010000197.1 GCA_937891445.1 uncultured Phycisphaerales bacterium
CCGCGCCGATCTCGCGCACGACCTGAGCCGCACGCTCCGACCACGCCCACCACGACTCCAGCGTGTGCGCCGAATCCGTCGGCGCCGGCCGCGCCAGGCACGCCGCGCGCACCACCCGCACGCCCCCCTCGCCCGTCTCCTCGGCGTCGGTCTCCCCCGGCGTGACGACCGTCACCCGGTGGCCGCGCGCCGCCAACGCCCGCGTCACCACGCTCACGAACGTACCGATTCCGCCGCCGTACGCAGGCGGGTACTCGGTGGACACCAGCGCGATGTGCAGCCGCTCCGACGGGCTCATGCTTCACTGCCGGGCACGCTTCTCGGCGGCGGGCGCGGCGCCTCAATCGATCCCGACAAACTCCGCAAGCAGCCGCGCGCCCCAGCCGGTCGGCCCCTTGACGAACGGCCCGCTGTCGGCGTCCGCGACGTGCACGCCCGCGATGTCCAGGTGCGCCCAGGGGATCTCGGGGTTCACGAAGTAACTGAGGAACGCGGCGCCCTGGATCGGGTGCGCCTTGCGGTTGGGGTTGGAGTTGACGATGTCGGCGACCGGGGACTTCATCATGTCCCGGTACTCCTTGTCCATCGGCAGGCGCCAGAAGCGCTCGCCGCTGAAACTCATCGCCCGCTCCAGCCTCGCGCGCAGCGCGTCGTCCTCGCAGAACAAGCCCGCGAAGGTAGATCCCAGCGCCGTGACCACACCGCCCGTGAGCGTCGCGATGTCAACGATGCACTGCGGGTTCTCCTTCTCACACGCCCAGCAGAGCGCATCGGCGAGCACCAGCCGCCCCTCGGCGTCGGTGTTCGTGACTTCGACGGTCACGCCGTTGCGGAAGGTGAGGATGTCGTCCGGGCGGTAAGCCTCATCGGAGATGCTGTTCTCCGCCGACGCCAGCAGCGCGACAACCGGCACCTTGGGCCGGATGACCGTCGCGATCGCGTGCATCGCGCCCAGCACGGCGCACCCGCCGTCCTTGTCGCGCTTCATGCCCACCATGCCGTTGTTGATCTTCAGCGACAGGCCGCCGGTGTCGTACGTCATCGTCTTGCCGACCAGCACGATCGGCTTGCCCGTCCGGCCGCGAGAGTCCGCCGCACGGCCGATGCGCGGGCGGTACTCCAGACGGATCATGCACGGCTGGTTCTCCGAGGCCTTGCCGACGTTCAGCAGCCCGACGAACTTCTCCCGCTCCAGTTCCGCGCCCTTGAAAACCCGGACCGACAGGCCCGTCTCCTTCGCCAGCCGCTGAGCCTGCGAGGCGATCCACGCCGGCGTCGCGATGTTCGGTGGCGTCTCGCTCAGCGTCCGCGTGAAGTTGGCCGACTCCGCCATCGCCACGCCGCGCGACATCCCCGTCTGGAACTCATCGTCGGTCGAAGTCAGGCTCAGCGGGGCCCGCGACGGCTTCTCCGTCCCCTTGCCCTTGAACTGGTCGCACACCCACCCGATCAGCCCCATGCCTTCGCCGAAGGCACGCCCGGCGTGCTCCCCGTTCGCCTTCGCGGCCCGCAGCGGCTCGCTCAGTTCGATCTGCGCCCGCTGCGCCTTGATCGCCGCGAGCCGGCGCCCCACGGTCCCCGCGATGTTCCGCAGGTCCCCGGCCTTGAACGAGTCCTTCGGCCCCAGGCCGACAAGCAGGATCCGCTCCGCCGGCGCGCCACGACCGGTCGGGAACGCCTCAGCGATCTTGCCGGCCTCGCCGCTCCCTTCCGGCCGCTGCGCCGCGGCAGCCAGCGCGCCCGAGGGGTCCAGCGCCGCCGTCGCCTTGTCCAGAGGGGTCTTCGCAAACCTGCCGACCACAAGAACATCGGGCTTGCCGCGGCCGCCGACCTTGACCGATTCGAACATCGAAGGGACTCCTTGCGGGGAAAGATGTGGAGGCAAGTCTACGCGGAGCGGCCGGGAATCACGACCCCGCCCGGAGAAACCACAGCGCTCCCCCACCCTGCCGGATACCCTCGCGCATGAGCCAGATGCCCCACCACCCCGGGAATAACCCCACCGACCCGGCCCTGGGTTCGGCGATGATCCACGCGCCGTGGCGTCTGGAGTACCTCGAATCGCTGGGCGAGAAGGAAAAGACCGCCGCGCAGGGACCGGGCCCCTCCGGGACCGGATGCTTCCTGCGGGACTACTGGCTCGACCCGGCTTCGGACGTCAGGAACCACGTCATCGTGCGTCACGGCGAGCGGGACTCTCCCACCGGAGGCATGATCCTGCTCAACGCCTTCCCGTACGCCAACGGCCACCTGCTGGTCGCCCTGGGCGAGGGACGCCCGCGTCTGATCGACTACACCCCCGAGCAGCGGGCCGCGCTGTGGCGCCTCACCGATGCCGCGGCGGCGCTGATGGAAACGACGCTCGAGCCGCAGGGAATCAACTTCGGCATCAACCAGGGGAAGGCGGCGGGCGCCGGCGTCCCCGGCCACCTGCACGTGCACCTCGTGCCGCGCTGGAACGGGGACATCAACTTCATTACGGTCGTCGGCAAGGTGCGCGTCATGCCGTCGAGCCTGGAGGCGATGGCCGAGCGCTACCGCAAGGGATGGGAACGCATCCGCGGCCAGTGGGAGCCGCTGCTCTCCTAGCGTCACGCCGGGGATGAGCGTCTCCCCTCCACTTTCGTCCATACCTCGACGCGAATCCCCTCAATCCGCCGGCACGCACCGCCCCTCCGCCCACTCGCGCAGCGCGTGGATCCGCTCCGCCATCGTCACGCTCAGCGGCGGCGAGCCCTCCATCGCGCGAACCACCGCCTCCGTATCGAGTTCCTTCTTCTCGGCGAACACATCATGCAGCGCCGAGACGATCGCCTGCTCGATCTCCGCCCCGCTGAACCCCTCGCTCGCCGCGACCAGCCGCGACATATCGAACGCGTCCGGATCGCGCCCGCGCTTCGTGAGGTGGATCCGGATGATCTGCGCCCGCGCCAACGCCGACGGCAGGTCCACGAAGAAGATCTCGTCGAACCGCCCCTTGCGAAGCAACTCCGGCGGCAGCGCCTCGATGTCGTTCGCCGTCGCCACCAGGAACACGTGCGAACGGTGCTCCTGCATCCACGTCAGCAGCGTCGCGAACATCCGCTTGCTCAGCCCGCCGTCGGTGCTCTGGCTCGCGGCGCTGGCGAAGGCCTTCTCGATCTCGTCGATCCAGAGAACGATCGGCGCCATCGCCTCCGCCTGGTGCAGCGCCTCGCGCAGCCGCTTCTCGCTCTCGCCGACGTAACGGTCGTACAGCGCCCCCACGTCCATCCGCAGCAGCGGCCGCTTCCACGCCGTGGCGATCGCCTTGGCGCACAGGCTCTTGCCCGCCCCCTGCACGCCGAGCATCAGCACGCCCCGCGGCGGCGCCAGCCCGTACTGCTCCCCTTCCTCGGTCGCCGCAGCCTCGCGCTGCTTCAGCCACGCCTTCAGCCGGCTCATGCCGCCGATCTCGCTGAGGCTCGCCGGCGTCTCGACGAACTCCAGCAGCCCGGCGGAGGCGATCATCCGGCGCTTGCCCGCCACGATCCGGTCCAGGTCGCCGGGCTCGAACTTCCGGTCGTCCGCCACCGCATCGGCGATGAGTTGCTCGGCCTGCCGCTTCGTGAGCCCGCGCAGGTTGCGCACGATCAGCCCGAGCGTGCGCCTGGTCATGTCCACCTGGACGGGCTTGTCGCGGTGCAGCCGCCGGATGGTGTCGCGCACCACCGCCTCGAGTTCCTCCTCGCGCGGCAGCGTCAACTCCATCCGCGTGCTCCACGCCCCGACCACCGGCGGCACCTCGTCCGTGTGGTCGATCATGATCATGCTCCCGCCTGTGGTCCCGAAGCGGAGCATCAGGTCGCGCCACGCCCGCAGCGTCACGTCGTCCTTCAGGTGCGGCGCCAGGTCGAGCATCACCGCGATGCACGGGTCCGCCGCCTGCGAGAGGTGGTACAGCGCCGCCGCAGCGTGCATCGACTCCTTCACCGGCGCGCCGCCCGCGAGGATCCCGTCCGCCAGCCCCCGCGTCGCCGTCCACTGCCACACCTTGAACCCGCGCTCGATGCACGCCTCGCGCGCCAGCGCCAGCGCCTCCTCCTCCTCGGAGGTCACGATCCGGATGCAGCGGTGCCGCGCCACGAGGTAGTGCTTCAGGCGGGTCAGGTCGGTCAGGGGCTCAGGCATGGGATGATCCTACCGCCTCCCTGCCGAAGGCCGGGCCACCCCCGCATCACCGGCAACCCCCGCATATCCCGAACCGTATTGGGAGCATCCGTTGGTTCTTCGATCTGGGGCGGGTACGTTCTATCTGAAGCAGGACGGCTCAACAAGAGGAAAAGAACGGATGCATCCCTTCGACGCCCGCTGGCTCGCGGCCGCGGCCATCACCGCCTCCATCACCGCCCCGGCCTCTCTCGCCGCGGACACCGTTGCGCACCTGGCCCTCCCCACCGCCGCCGGCTTAGAGACCTTCGCCGTCGCTGCTCCGGACGCCCCGCTCTCCCCCGCCAGCCGCGTGAACGCCGACCTCGCCGACAAAGCGGGCATCATCCCGCCCCCCACTCCCGGCTACGAGATCGCGTCCGTCGTCATCGTCCGCACCCACGACCCGGCCATCGCCCCGGTCCCGCCCGCGCCCCCCGCCCCGGCGGCCGCCGCAGCGCCCGCGGTGGCGCCCGTCCCCGGCCTCCGCGGCTTCTGGACGATCACGGCCCCGACGATCCGCGACGCCGCGGCTCTCGCCCTCGCGCTGCGCGCCGATCCCGCGGTCGCCGAGGCGTACCTCGACGTCCGCACCCCGCAGCCGCTGCGCACCCCGCCGTCGGACCCCGGATACCAGTTCCAGTGGCACCTGCACAACACGCTCCCGCCGGGGTTTGACCTCAACGTCGAGCCAGCGTGGAAGATCCCCGTCACCGGTGCGGGAATTACTGTCGCGATCATCGAAGACGGCTGGAACACCACGCACCCGGACCTGGCCCCCAACTTCAACGCCGAGGCGAGCCAGAACGGCACCGCCGTGACGGACCACGGCACGCGCGTGGCCGGTCTGGTCGCCGCCGTCGCGAACAACGGCCTCGGCGGCGTCGGCGTCGCGTACGACGCCCGCATCTCCAGGCTCTACCGCGGCTCCGCGCTGGCGAACAGCACCGCGTTCCTGTTCCGCACAGATCTGAACTTCATCAAGAACAACTCCTGGGGCCCGCCCGACAACGCCACCATCAGCCCGATCACGTCGATCGAACTCGCCGCCCTGGCCGAAACCGTCGACAGCGGCCGCTCCGGTCTGGGGACCGTCCACATCTGGGCCGCCGGCAACGGCGGCACCCTGGACGACCGCGTGGACTACGACCCCTACGCCAGTTCGCGCTACGTCATCGCCGTCGGCGCGATCGACGAGGACGACGTCCGGGCGTACTACAACGAGAAGGGCTCGTCGATGTTCGTCGTCGCCCCCTCCTCCGGCG
>CALAFV010000198.1 GCA_937891445.1 uncultured Phycisphaerales bacterium
TCGCGGTCGCGGGCCAGGCTCGGGTCGTTGCGTTCGATGAGCGCCAGCAGGTCGTCGGTCTCGCGGACGCCGAGGGTGCAGCGGCCGCGGGCGTCGCCGTGGCCCGGGAGGTCCCAGAGCAGCAGGCGCGAGCACAGCGGCACCAGGTGCGGCACGCGGGGGAGGGCGGTGATGCGGGAGTCGCCCCAGCCGTGCGTGAAGATGATCGTCGGGCCGCCGGGGTCGTCGCCGCGGATGTCCCATACGGGCAGGTCGATGCCGCGTGAGCGGAAGGTCCAGGTCTCGAACCGATAGCCGTCGGGGCGATCGGGAGAGCGAAGTTCGGCGGGCGACGCGGGGAGGGAACGGCTGACGGCCCACGAGAACGTGCGTCGCGGCGGGTGGGTCAGCACGTGGGCTGTATGGACGGCCGCCGCGGCGGCGGCGAGGCCGAAGCCGGAGGCGAGCAGGAGAGCGAGGCCGGCCGCTTCGGTCATGCGTGAGAGTGGGCAGGGTGAGTGGGGAGGGAGATCAGAAGCCGAAGAGGCGGCTGACGTCGTTGAACGTGACGATGAGGAAGAGGCCGACGATCAGGACGATCCCGGCGAGCGCCGCGGCGTTCTGCACCGCGACGGAGACCGGCCGGCCGGTGATGGCTTCATAGGTCAGGTAGACCATGTGGCCGCCGTCCGCTATCGGGAGCGGCAGGAAGTTGACCACGGCGAGGTTGACGCTCACCAGCGCGAGGAAGAAGAGGAGCCAGATGAAGCCGCGGTCGGCCAGGATGGTGCCGGCGTGGGCGATGCCGACCGGGCCGCGGAGGTGCTCGACCTTCACCGTGCCCTGGAAGAGGCGGGCGAGGGTGAGGTAAGTGGTCAGCATGACGCGGCGGGTCTCCTTGAGGCCCTTGCCGATCGCCGCGACGGGGTTGGACGCCTTGAGCAGGGTCTCCGCTCGTGGAAAGAGGGCCGTGGCGTCCGTCGTCCATCCAAGGTTGTGGAGGGTCGAGACGGCCTCGGGATCGAGGCGCCACGTTACGTGCTCGATCGGGGCGTTGCTCCCCTCTTCGCTCGCCGCGGGGAGTGGGAGGCGGAGCGTAAGCGTGACCGAGGCGGAAGAGGTCGTGCCGGCGACGTCTTGCGTGGCGTGGCGGAGGGCGGCGCGCAGGTCGGCGAAGGTGGAGATCGGCTCGTCGTTGACGTGCGTGATGCGCGAGCCGGGGACCAGGTGTAGGGGCGCCGCCGGCATGCGCGACGGGGGCGTCGATTCCGGGCTGACAGGGAAGGAGGGCCAGGTGGCGACGACGGCGGGAGCGTCGGAGGGATCTACGCCCACCAGGAAGCCGATCGTTCCCTGCCGGCTGACGGGGACGGCGCCAAGGTCCACGAGTTCGAGTCGGCCCGAGGTGGGGTCAGGGCGCGCGACGACCACCGGGACGGTGCGCCCGGCCCGGGCGCGGATGGCGCTCATGCCCGCGGTGACGGTAGGCCAGTCCACCTCACCGATACGGGCGAAGATGTCGCCCGGTCGCAGGCCGGCCTGAGCGCCGGGCTCGGCCGTGTCCAGGACACGCATCGGCGCCGGGATGCCCAGCAGGTGCGGGACGGTCGCGATGAGGTTGGCGTCTTTGAGGAACTCGACGGTCTGGAACTCGGGCGACGGCTCAAGGGCGACGGAGACCGAGCGGCCCCCATCGTCCTCGAACGCGAGGTGGATCGGCCGGCCGCCCGATCGACGGGCGGCGAGCGCGATGGCGTCGGCGGTGTGAGCGGGCTCACCGTTGACGGAGACCAGGCGCATGCCGGGCTGAACATCCGGGCCGAGGCCGACGGTCTCGGCAGCGCGGCGGAAGGCCTTGCGGGTTTCCTCGTCGTCGGCCTCGGGCAGTCGCCCGCCCGCGGCGGGGCCGATCCCGAACTGGAGCATGCGCGACAGGCGGTCCTCCCGTGGCGTGATGTGGAAGCGGAGGGGCTGCGGCACGCCCGGACGCTCGACGACGACCTCCAGGGCTCGACCGGGCGCCGCCATCGCGGCGGCGAGGACCAGGTCGTTGAAAGAATCCGGCTTGTCGCCGTCGATGCTCAGGATCGTGTCGCCGGGGAGCAGACCGGGCTCCGTCACGCCCAGTTCGGCGGCGTTGGAAGCCACGGCTTGGGCTGCGGGAGAGTCCGGGAGCACGTCGCCGACACGCGGCGGCTCGGTGCGCAGGCCGACCAGGAAGACGATGATGAACAGCAGCGCGGCGAGGATGATGTTCATCACCACGCCGGCCGAGATGATGACCATGCGCTTGGCGACGGGGGCGGAGGTGTAGGAGTCCGGGGCATCGGAGGTGGCGGCGGGGTTGGCGTCGTCCTGGCCGAGCATCTTGACGTAGCCGCCGAAGGGGATGACGTTGAAGCGATACTCGGTTGGGCTGATCCCGTGGTAGGTGGTGCGGGCGCCCTCATTCGTCGTCACGCCGGCGGCCTCGGCGGCCAACAGTTTGCGGTACTCGGGTTCGCTCGATCCGCGGCGGAAGCCCAGGCCCTTGCGCCAGGAGAAGAGCGCGGGGCCGAAGCCGACGGCGAAGGCCAGCACACGCACGCCGGCCCAGCGAGCGGCGAGGAAGTGGCCCAGTTCGTGGATCACGATGACCAGGCCGAAGCCGGTGAGGACGAGCAGAAGGTTGAAGACCGCGGTCAGGGTGGCGAGCATCGGGAGATGGTAGGGCTGGCAAAACGGCCCGCCCCCGGTGGGGAGCGGGCCGCGGCGAAGGGATCGGTCGCCGGAGACACGGGCCGGAGGCCCGCGCCGCCGGGCATCAGTTGGCGTACTTGACGCTGCAGCCGTAGGGCCGCGTCTGGGCGGTGGTCACGGTCTGGCCGGCGAGCAGCTCATTGACGGCCTGCGTGACGTAGTTGGTGTCGCCGGGCTTGGCGGCGCTGCCGTTGTCGATGGCGCCGGAGTAGGCGAGCACACCGTCCTTGTCGATCACGAACATGTGCGGCGTGGTCTTGGCGCCGTACTGCCGGGCGACCTTGCTGTCGGGATCGAGCAGGACGGGATAGTCCATGCCCCAGGCCTTGGCCTTCTCGGCGTTGAGGCTCTTCTCGGAGCCGGGCTTGCCGGCGGCGGTGGAGTTGATCGCGACGATCACCACGTCCTTACCGGCGAACTCCTTGGCCATGTTCTTGAAGGTCGGGTGCTTCTCGTGGTGGGCGACGATCACCGGGCACTCGGGGTTGAACCACTCGATGACGACGATCTTGCCCTCCTTGGTGGCCTCGGAGAGCGTGAAAGTCTTCCCGCTCGTGTCGGTGAGCGTGAAGTCCGGCGCCTTCTCGCCGACCTTCGCGCCCTCCGTGGCGGCCTTGCCCTGATCGCCGCCGCTCGCGGGCTGCTTGGCGGTCGGGGTCGCGGCGAAGGCGCTGGAGGCTGTGCTGGCGCCGACAAAGGTGAGGGCGCCGGCGGCGAAGGCGGCGAGCAGAATGCGGGTGGTCTTCATTCGATGCTCCTTCATCACCGGGTCGCGGCGTGTGCGAAAAGCCACCCGCGGCTCCAAGCCGCGGCGGGCGCACGGGCGAGCCCGGGAACCGTGTCACAGCGATCGGTCGGTTGAACGATCGTCATACGGATCAGGGGATAGTGGTGCGGATCTCCCAGTACGCGGGCTTGCGCCCGTCGGAGAACGTGGCCTCGAGGACGCCCGAAACGACGGTGGGCTTGCCGCTACCGGGAGTGGGGCGATCGACGGTGATGGTGAGCGAGGGGCCCTCCGCCGTGCCCTCGCGGATCGGGTCCACCAGGGCGGCGGAGTCGGAGCGGGGATAGAACGTCACCTGCGTCGCGGCGCGTGCCACGAGCGTGAGCGTGGAGTTGTCGGTCCACCGGATGCTGAGGTCCGGGCTCGACTCGGAGGCAGGAACGGGAAGGCGGGCGCGGGTTTCGTCGAACCGGCCCGCGTCGGCCGTCCGCTGGGGCGCGGGGCCGTCAGGATCGGCGACGGGGAGCGTGAGTTCGACCTCCGCGGCGCCGGGGAGGCAGACGTCCTTGCACACGAGCCAGTCGAGCCTGGCCGCGAAGCGGACCTTCTCGCCTGGTTTCGCGTCGGCGGGCACGGAGATGGGGAGGATGAGCGTGACGCGATCCTCGTAGATGTAGTCGAGCAGGTCGCCCGGGAGGACGAGCCGCTTCGGGGTCGGCCAGAGGAGCGCGCCCGCGGTGTATCCCTCGGGCAGTTCCGGCACGACCTGAATCGGCATGCCCGTGTCGCTCAGGCCGTCCCAGTACAAGTGCCAGTGGGGATCGATGTCGAACGTGATGCCGAGGAAGACGGTCTTGCCGGGGACGAGGGCGGCGTGCTCCGCGATGAGGCGGGCTTTGGCGTGCTGGGCACGGGCGTCGTCCGGGCCGGCGCCCAGATGTTCCTCCTCGCCAGCGGCCCGGCTCGCGGCCGCCGGGGACGGCAATCCGAAGAGGGCGCCCAATGAGGCGGCGAGCAGGCCCAGAAAGGGAGTGAGTCCGGCGGGTTTCAAGGCGGGAAGCTCCGTCGCTTGGATCGAAACGGTATCGCCACCACGCCGGGCGGCGACGGACCCAACATGAACGCCCCGCTGAGGTCGGCTATTCTCGCAACATGAGCCTTCCAGCAACACTTCGGTTTGGGAACAGTCTGGTTAAACTCGCGATCGGCGCGGCGATCCTGGGGGTTGCCGCGGGAGGATGCAACAAACAGATCACGGATCGCGACATCGAGCCCATCTCGCTGACCGAGGTGCGGGCGCTGGTGGAGCGTCCGGGCAGTGCGCTGTTGATCGATCCGCGGCCGCCGTCGGCGTTCGCGGCGGGCCACCTGCCGGGGGCGCGGAACATGCAACTGGCGGACGTGCGTCCGGAGCGAGGGGTCGATCCGGCCCTGGACCGCTACGGGCAACTGGTGGTGTACGGGGACGATCCCGGGACGGGTTCGGCCGTCGCGATGACCAAGCGGCTGATGATGACAGGGTACAAGAAGGTACGGATGTTCATGGGGGGGATGAGCGAGTGGAAGCGGGCAGGGTTGCCGGTGGAGGGGGAGAGTGGGGCGGGGGGCGGG
>CALAFV010000199.1 GCA_937891445.1 uncultured Phycisphaerales bacterium
GATCGAGGAGATCCTCCCGGTCCGCATGCCGATCCAGAAGGACCTCTCGCGCCCCTCGCTGGCGATCGTGCTGGTGATCGACAAGTCCGGCAGCATGGACGGCGTCAAGATCCAACTCGCCAAGCGCGCCGCCGTCGCCACCGCCGAGGTCATCAACCCGCGCGACCAGATCGCCGTCATCGGCTTCGATTCCGACGCCCGCGTGATCCTCGAACTGACCCCCGCCGGCGACCGCGCCGCGATCACCTCGGCCATCGCCGAACTCGACGCCAACGGCGGCACGTTCCTCTTCCCCGCGCTGGAGGAGGCGTACGGCCAACTCCAGGCCAGCAACGCCCGGCGCAAGCACGTCATCATCCTCTCCGACGGCCAGACAAACGGCTTCGGCTACCCCGACCTGGCGAACATGATGGCGGCGGAGGGAATCACGGTCTCCACCGTCGGCATCGGCGAAGACGTGGACGAGCGGCTGATGGAGGAGATCGCCGCCGCGGGCGGCGGGCGCTCATACTTCACCAACGACTTCTACTCCATCCCGCAGATCTTCACACGCGAGGCCCTGCGGGCGTCCAACAGCATGCTCGTGGAGCGCCTCGTCCTCCCCGCGGCCATCGACGAGGACGAATCGATCGAGGAGATCGACGGCGACAACCTCCCGCCCCTGGCCGGCTACGTCGCCACCACGCCGCGCGACGCGGCCAGGACGATCATCATCTCCGACAGCGGCGACCCGATCCTCGCCCGCTGGCGCACCGGTCTGGGGCGCACCGCCGCCTTCACCAGCGACACCAAGCCGCGCTGGGCCGAAGACTGGATCCGCTGGGAGGACTTCGCAAAGTTCTGGGCCCAACTGGTCCGCAGCGTCGCCGGCGAGGACGTGGGCCGCGACGTGGCCGTCGAAGCCACATACGAGGTCCGCGACGAGGGTCTGCGCCTCATCGCCGACGTGCGCGACGCCGCCGGCAACTTCGTCACCGACCGCACGCTGGAACTGACCGCCCACGACCCGGACCTGGGCCCGGTCCGCATCCCCGTGCAGCGCGACGGCCCCGCCCTCTTCAGCGCGATCGTCCCCCACGGCCGCTACGGCCAGCCGCGCCAGTTCGCCTGGCGACTCGCCGGCGTGCCCGACGCCCCCGCCGCCGAAGCCGACCTCACCACCCCCTTCGGCATCATCGAGTCCTACTCCCCCGAGTTCCGCACGCTCGGCCCCTCCGCCGCCACGCTCGAAGAGATCCGCCGCCGCACGCCGGATCGGGTCCACAGCGTCGGCTCAGCCCCGCTGGCGCTGGGCGACCGCAAGGGCACGCGGCCCACGCCGCTATGGCCGGTGCTGCTTGTGGGCGCGTTGCTGCTCGTGCCGCTGGACATCCTCGTGCGGCGGTTGGGCTGACGGCTCGCCGGCTTCGATCAGGCCGCGGGCTGCACCGGCGGGACCGTGAGCGTCGAGCACGGCAGTTCGCGCATGACGCGCTCGGCCGTCGAGCCCCACACAAAGTCGCGCAGGTTCCACTTGGCCCGCGTCCCGAGCACAACCAGATCCGCCTTCTCACGGGCCGCGAAGTCGATGATGCCCCGCCCGTGCGACGCCGCCGCCTCCGCGTGGAAGGTGGCCTTGAGCGCGCGGATCTCGTGGGCCAGCGGAGCGCAGAACTCCTCCATCCGCTGACGCACCGCGTCCGCGTACTTGGCCGTGATCTCCGGCAGCGTGCCGGCCAGGTGCGGCGGCGGGGCGGCGCCGCGCCACGGGTCGTCGTAGATGTGCACGATCCGCATCGCGGCGCCGTCGTGCGCGGCGATCCGGATCGCCTGCTCGAGCACCATCAGCGACGTCTCGGTGAAGTCCAGGCACGCGACGACCGACTTGAACTCCCCGGACTGCCCCTGGCGCACGACCAGCACCTTGGTGGGAGCGTACTGCACGCAGGCGGAGGCCACCGGCCCGGCGCCGCGGCGTTCGGTCTGGCCGTGAGCGCCGACGACGACCAGGTCGGGCCGGTCGCGCCGGATGCGCTCCACGACCTCCATCCGCGGCACGCCGAGGACGGCGTCGAACTCGACGGGGCGGCCGATCTCCTTCGCCGGCGCCCACAGGCCCCAGCGCTCGCGGGCGACCGCGAGCACGGCCATCATGTCGGGCAGCGCGACCGGGAAGAACGGCTGCGGGTCCACCGCGTACGCGGGGACCTCCGCGACGTTGATCGCCGCGAGCGAGGCGTTGGTCCACGAGGCGATCCGCGCCGCCTGGCGCAGCGCATCGGCCGAGCACTCGGAAAAGTCGATCGGGACCAGCACGCTCTTGATCTGGTCCATGGGGACGTTCTTGACCTGGTCCATGATGGCGCTCCGCGTCCGCGACCGCCGCGGCGCTGACTCTAGGGACGGTCCGGCCACCGGGCGACGGGGCGTACCGGCCGCACGGCTCGCCGTCGCGATGAACGCGGAACATCCCTCGTGGAGGACGGGACGAGTCCGTGCCATGCTCATGGGTGGACCGGCCGCGCGGCGCGGCCGTCGCGCACGGACGCAAGAAGGAGGACCACTATGCAACTGATCCCTTGGCGACGCGACCCCATCGGCGCCAACCTCGCACGGATCCGCGACGAGATGGACCGCACCTTCGGACGCCTCTTCAACGAGCCGCTCTTTGAGTTCCCCGAACTGCCGCGTCTGCGCGAGGGGTGGGTTCCGCCGCTGGATGTCAGCGAGACCGACAACGAGGTGACCATCCGCGCCGAGGTCCCCGGCATCGACCCCAAGGACCTGGAGATCACCGTGACCGGCCGCACGCTCTGCATCGCGGGCCACAAGGAGGAGCAGCAGGAGCGGCGCGGCGAGAACTTCTACCAGACCGAGCGCCGCTTCGGCTCGTTCCGGCGCCTGGTGGACCTGCCGGAGTCGGCCGACCCGGACAAGGTCACGGCCGAGACGGAGAACGGCGTGGTCACGATCCACGTCGCCAAGCGCCCCGGCGCCAAGCCGCGGCAGATCCAGATCAGACCCGCCGCCGCGGCGATCGGGGCCGGGTCGTCGGCGAGTCCCGACGGGGCGCAGCAGCAGCAACAGCAACAACAGCCGCAGGCCGCCGGCAAGCGCAACGGCTGAGACGCGCCTGGCGGAGCATGAAAAACCTCTCTGTTGAGTTCCGGCCGCGCCCGGCGGAGGATGCACAGCGCAGACCTGCCGCCGGCGCGGCCGGCGACGCGCCGCGCGGAGGCGGACCATGAAACTCCCGACCCTCCCGATCGACGAGGTGTCGATCCCCGCCGGGCGGGCGACGCTACCGGGGCTGCTGGCCCTCCCGGAGCAGGCCGCCGGGCTGGTGCTCTTCGCGCACGGCAGCGGCAGCGGGCGGCACAGCCCGCGCAATCAGTTCGTCGCGGGCGTGCTCAACCGCGCCGGGTTGGCCACGCTGCTCTTCGACCTGCTCACGGAGGACGAGGCCGCCGATCGCGCCAACATCTTTGACATCGACCTGCTGGCGCGGCGTCTGCTGGACGCGTCGGCGTGGGCCGCTTCGCAATCCGCCACGGCGACGCTCCCGCTGGGGCTCTTCGGCGCCAGCACGGGGGCCGCGGCGGCGCTGGTCGCGGCGGCGCGCGAGCCGCGCGTCCGCGCGGTCGTCTCGCGCGGCGGG
>CALAFV010000200.1 GCA_937891445.1 uncultured Phycisphaerales bacterium
TTTGCGATCGCTTACTGAGCGCAAGTCCAGCGGGGACAAGGGACAAAAAAATCTTCGCGGAGTTCGAATTTTCTTGGCTGGCGCGCACGATCTGTGCGCAAAACCGTTGATAAGCACACGGTTGAGGCGGGGAGAAAGGGGAGAGGGGGAGCACGGTTGAGCGGGGCTCAACCGTGGCACCCGGTTTGTCATGGGGACGAGGTGCGGAGCACCGCAGCCAACGTCCCCCTGGTGCCTAGCGCCTAGTGCCCAGTGCCTGGCGCCTCCCCCTCCGGGTACGTCGGCGGCACCCCCAGGTACGCCAACGCCCGCTCCATCACCCGCCGCACCACTGGCCCCGCCGTGTGCGAGCCGTAGTACCGGTTCTCACGCACCAGTTGCGGCCCCGGGTCGTCGATCACCACCAGGCAGATCAGCCGCGGCTTATCCGCCGGCCCCGCCGCGATGAAACTCGTGTTGTACTGCCCCTCGAAGTAACCCCGCATCCCCCGCGGCCGCCTCTTCCCCTGCGGCGGCCGGCCCAGCGGGATCTTCGCCGTCCCGGACTTGCCGAACAGTTCGTATCGCGGCGGCGGCTCATTCTTGTTGACACGGTGCAGCCGCTCGTCCATGTTGTGCGCCACACGCCGCATCGTCTCCCGCGTCAGGTCCGCCACCGCCGGCGGCAGCACGCGACGCACCCCGCGCCCCGTCTCCTCCCCCGGCTCCGCCGCAATCAGCCGCGGCTCCACGATCGTCCCCGCCAGTTCCCCCGTCCTCGCGAACGCCGAGAATGCCCGCACCATCTGCACCGGCGTTACCGCGACCTCGTACCCCATCGCCACGGATGTGTGTGTGTACTTCGTCCAGTGTTTCAGCGGCGTGACCAGCCCCGGGCTCTCCCCCGGCAGCCCCAGATTGGTCTTGGTCCCGAAGCCGAACCGCACGACGGCGTCGTGCATCTGCTTCTCGCTCATCCGCCGCGTGACCTTGACCATCCCGATGTTCGACGAGTTGACCAGCACCTCCGCCCAGGTCTGCGTGCCCCGCCGCACGACGTCCTCAATGCTGCGCCCGTACGGCGTTACCCACCGCCCCCCCTCGGTGTCCACCGGCTCCTGCGGGTCCGCCAGCCCCAGCGCCGTCGCCGTGGACCACATGAACGCCTTGAACGTGGACCCCGGCTCGTACACGTCCTCGACGCACCGGTTTCGCGCCAACGCCGGGTGCGCCAGTTCCGACGGATCGGCCGCCTTCACCACGCGGTACCGCCGGCGCGGGCCGTCGTGCCGCTCCCACGTGAACTCCACGGCATCCGGCGGCTGCCGCACCAGGTCCAGCAGCGCCAGCCCCTCCCCCGTCATCGGGTCCATCAGCACCAGCCGCGCCCCCGCCGCGTCGCACTCCTCGATGGCCCGCGACAGTTCCTCGTGCGCGATCCGCTGCAACTCGAGATCGATCGACAGCCGCACGTCCCGCCCGCGCTCCGGTGCGACATACCCGCCCTGCTCGACCCACAGCGGCCGGCTCTGCGCATCCCGCACGTATCGCAGCCGCCCCGCCCGCGGCCGCACCAGCGCATCGAGCATCCGCTCCGCGCCCAGCAGCCCGTCGTGGTCCACGCCCACCGCCCCCACCAGCGACGCCGTCAGTTCCGGCGCCGTCTGCTCACGCACGGGACGAAGTTCCAGATGCACGCCCGGGATCTTCGCCGCCCGCACCCGCTCTGCCCGCCAGTCCTCCAGCACGCCCCCGATCGACACGTACCGGATCAACTTCGGCGTCTCCCCCTCCGAACCCACCACCCGCACGACGCTGTCCCGATCGCCGCGGAACAGATCCGCGAGCATTGCCAGCGGCGACGCAGGCCGCCAGGTGCTCGAGCGTGACGGGGATTTGCGAC
>CALAFV010000201.1 GCA_937891445.1 uncultured Phycisphaerales bacterium
GCCAGCTGTGGGAGATCGTCGTCCGGCCCGAACAGCGCATAGGCCGCGAGCGTGCGGGCGGGGGACGGGGTCACCGCCGCGGCCGCGGGACGGGCGACGATGGCCGGCACGGCGGGCTGAGGGTCCGCGGGCTGCGCAGCGGCCAGAGGCCCGAGAACCAGCGCGGCGAGCGCTGCCCATGGGAGCGCTGTTGCGAGCGGGCGACGCGCCGTGTTGCGGTTGTGCAACGGGGGTGGCACGGCCGGGAAGGTCGTGGCAAGATATGGGAACAACGAACCCCTATGGAGAGGGCGCCGAGGGCCCCGGAAGCGTCCGGAGCCGTGGTCGGGCATGTGGCACGGAGGTTGTTTCATTTCCCCGCGGACAGCACGGGTCTCAGGAAAGGACCCGGCCACAACATCAAAAGAGCAGGAGACGACCATGGCCGCCATCGCTCGCATCTCCGACAACCACAAGCGGATTGCCATCCTCGCCGTCCTGAGCTTCATCGCTCTGTGCTAGAGGGTTGGTGCGGCCACGGCCGCGAATGTGAGAGGAAGACTCCAGCCTAGCCGGGCGGTCCCATACGGGCCGCCCGGTTTTCGTTTTGGTCTTTCCGGCGCGGCCGCGGGGTGGGTTGCGGGCAAGCGGGCGGGGAGCGGCGCGGGCTGAAAAGAAAAGCCCCGGGCCTTGCGAGCCCGGGGCTGTGGTGGTGATGGTGATCAGGCCGCGGATGCGGTCAGCGAGAGGTGAGGATTACTCCTCGCCTTCCTCGCGGTCCTTGCGCGGGCCGAAGACGATCTTGTTGGTGCCCATGGCGCCGTGATCGTCCATGCCGCCCTTGGTGGGGATGGGGCCGCGGCCGGGGCGGCTCTCGCCGGCCTCGGACTGGCCGCGGTCGGTGTCGCCCCACTGGGCGCGCTTGAGGGAGAGGCCGATCTTCCGCTCCTCGGTGTCGACGCGGAGGATCTTGACGTCCACCTCCTCGTTGGGCTTGACGACATCCATCGGGTTCTCGACCTTGTGGTCGGCCAGTTCGGAGATGTGGAGCAGGCCCTCCAGGTCGGGCTCGAGTTCGACGAAGACGCCGAAGTTGGTGATCTTCGTGACCTTGCCGCGGACGACCATGCCGGGCTTGTAGTGCTCGGGGATGGCGTAGAGCCACGGGTCCTCGGTGAGTTGCTTGAGGCCCAGGGCGACGCGCTGCTTCTCGCGGTCCACGTCGATGACGACGCACTGGACCTTGTCGCCCTTCTTGAAGACCTCGTTGGGGTGGGTGACCTTCTTGGTCCAGGAGATGTCGGAGACGTGGAGCAGGCCGTCGATGCCGGGCTCGATCTCGATGAAGGCGCCGTAGTTGGCGAGGTTCCGCACGGTGCCCTCGATGACGGTGCCGGGCGGGTACTTCTCGCTGACGAGTTCCCAGGGGTTCACCTCGGTCTGCTTCATGCCGAGGCTGATCTCCTGCTTGTCCTTGTTGATGTCCAGGACGACGACGTCCACCTCGTCGCCGACGTTGACGAGTTCCGACGGGTGGTTGACGCGGCGGGTCCACGACATCTCGGAGATGTGGACCAGGCCCTCGATGCCGTCCTCAAGCCGCACGAAGGCGCCGTAGGACATGATGTTGACGACCTTGCCGCGGACACGGGAGCCGACCGGGTACTTCTGCTCGATCTCCTCCCACGGGCTGGCCTCCTTCTGCTTGAGGCCAAGGGCGATCTTCTCCTTGTCGCGGTCGATGTTGAGGACCTTGACCTCGACCTTCTGGCCGATCTTGAGCATCTCGCTGGGGTGGTTGATGCGGCCCCAGGACATGTCGGTGATGTGCAGCAGGCCGTCGATGCCGCCCAGGTCGATGAAGGCGCCGAAGTCGGCGATGTTCTTGACCTCGCCGGTGACGAGCTGGCCTTCCTTGAGGGTCTCCAGGAGGCGCTTCTTGGCGGCGTCGCGCTCCTCCTCGATGAGTTTGCGGCGGGAGATGACGATGTTGCGGCGCTCGGTGTCGATCTTGAGCACGGCGGCGCGGATGTCGCGGCCGATGTACTCGCCGATGTCGCCGGGGCGGCGGACGTCCACCTGGGAGGCGGGGAGGAAGACCGGCACGCCGATGTCGACGAGCAGGCCGCCCTTGATCTTGCGCATCACGCGGCCCTCGACGACGTCGCCCTCGCGGGTGGTCTCGACGATGCGCTGCCAGGAGAGGAGGCGGTCGGCCTTGCGCTTGGAGAGTTCGACCAGGCCGCCGTCGCCCTCGATCTTCTCGAGGAGGACCTGGACCTTGTCACCGACGCGGGGCTCGGGGCCGCCCTGAAACTCCTCCTTGGGGACCAGGCCCTCGGACTTGAGGCCGACCTCGACGACGACGTCCTCGCCGGCGAAGCCGATGATCTTGCCCTCGAGGATGGAGCCGGGGGTGAAGTCGCCGATCTGCCGGCCGATGAGGCTCTCCATGGAGTCCTCGGCGACGGCCTTGTCGCCCAGGGCCTGGCGGAGCAGCGCAGTGGCTTCGTCGTCGCTCACGCCGAGCGACGCGATCAGGTTTTCATCAATCATGGTGTTCCTTGCCCGGCCGGCCGCGGCTGATCCGTGGGGCGAGAACCGCCCGGCGGCAACCGACCGTGTTTGCCCCACAGGGGCGGCTAGAGGCGTTCCCTCTCCCGTACGGTACGGGAGAAAAACGGGGAGGAGAGTATAGACGTGCCGCGGGCGGGGGTCACCGGAAACGGCCGGTTCCGGCCGCCCGGGGAAGGGAGTTCGGGCCGCTTGGGACGGCACTCTGGACGCCGAATGGGGCGTGGGTGATGCGGCGGGCAAGGCCCCGGCGGTTGCATGCGCGGGCCGGCCGAGCCTACCGTAGCGGTCCCGGAAAGGCCGAACTCTCCGGCCGCGGTCGCCCGCGGCATGTCCCTTCGCCCCGAGATTCCCGGCACGTCAGTTCGGCCCCGGCGCTGGAGACTTTGGGATGGCCCTCAGCCGCCCCGGCACGGATTCGGCGGCAAACCCGAGCGTCCAACCGATCTTGCAGATCGACGACCTTCTGTCGTGAGCCCGGCCGGATCGTCCGCGCCGGTATGTCCCGTTCCCACCTGTTTGTTTCCACCCAGCAGGCCAAACCATGAGCAACTCGACGACCGCCGCCAAACCCCCTCCGGCCCCCTCCCAAGCCAAAGGCAATGGCGCGAAGCGCACCAACGAGCCGTTCAAGAGCCCGGTTCTGACGGAGGTCGGGCTCCCGGTGGACCCGGACAACCTCTATCTGCAGACCGTCGACACGATGCTGACGGCGGCGGAGGTGCTGGGGGTCCCGCACGAGATCCAACTGATCCTGGCGCAGCCGAAGAACGAGATCATGGTGCACTTCCCCGTGAAGATGGACAACGGGGAGTACAAACTGTTCAAGGGGTACCGGGTTCAGCACAACAACGCGCTTGGGCCGTACAAGGGCGGGATGCGGTTCCATCCCGACGTGCATCTGGACGACGTCAAGAGCCTGGCGTTCCTGATGACGATGAAGACGGCGCTGCTGCGGCTGCCGTTCGGCGGGGGCAAGGGCGGGGTGAAGTGCGATCCGAAGAAACTGTCGCGGACCGAACTGGAGCGGGTGACCCGGCGGTTCTGCGCGGCGATCAGCCACGCGATCGGGCCGGATTACGACATCCCGGCGCCGGACGTGAACACGAACGCGCAGATCATGGCGTGGTTCGCGGACACGTATGAGAGCCTGACGGACTCGAACCGTTCGTCGTGGGACGCGATGCGGGTCGTGACGGGCAAGCCGGTGGAGATCGGCGGCTCGCTGGGGCGGGAGAAGGCGACCGGGCAGGGCGTGGTGGACGTCCTGGTCGAGATGCTGCCGGAACTGGGGATCCAGGTCAACGGGATGAAGTTCAGCGTGATCGGGTACGGGAACGTCGGCTCCTGGACGGCCCGGATCCTGGGCAAACTGGGCGCGAAACTGATCGCGGTGATGGACCACACCGGGGCGATCCGCAACGACTCGGGGATCAACCCGGATCTGCTCGCCGAGCACGTCGCGAAGAACGGCGGCGTGGCGGGCTTCGGGTCCGGCGGGAACGGGCACGGGACGGGCGCGGGGGCCAGCGCGATCACGACCGAGGAGTTCTACAAGACGCCGGTGGACGTGCTGGTGCCGGCGGCGCTGGAGCAGATGATCAAGGCCGAGCAGGCGCAGTGGATCGCGGCCAAGGTCGTCGCCGAGGGGGCCAACGCCCCGACGACGCCGGCGGGCGACCGCGTGCTGACGGAGCGCGGGATCGAGGTGATCCCGGCGATTCTGGCGAACGCGGGCGGCGTGACGGTGTCGTACTTCGAGTGGATCCAGAACAAGAGTTGCACCAGTTGGAGCGAGGCCCAGGTCGACCGCGAACTGAACGCCAAGATGGTGGACGCGGCGCACCGGACCAAGCAGGCTCGTCAGAAGTTCGGCTGCGACATGCGGACCGCGGCGTACATCGCGGCGCTGGAGCAGATCGCGAAGGTGTACGCGGTGCGGGGGATCTTCCCGTAATCGCGGCTGCGGCGATGCACTGAGTAAAGAAGCCCCGGGTGTGTGCCCGGGGCTTTTTCTTGCGCTGCGGAGGGCTGACGAGTGGAGGCAGTTTCCCGCCCCGGAAAGAGCGGTGGAGTTCGCGCGGCGAGTGTACGGTTCCTCCGCCCCTTCGGGGCGGAATGATGAATGAGACACACGCAATACTGAGTGCCTTGCCTCCACGGGTTCCGCTCGCCCCCTTCGGGGCTCGCTCCACCCGTGGCTACATTCCGGCGCCCCTTCGGGGCGAAGATGCAGAGTCCCGACCCCTCGCACCGATCCCGTCGCTTGTGCGACAGGCTAGAGGCTATCCGCAACCCGGGATTCGAGCCGCGGTCTCGCGGCGTTTCGAGGCTTACGAACAGCCTCCAGCGTGAGCAGCGTGTCGGTGCGAAACGGAGTGTGACCGTCAGAGCGACCAGTCGCGGAGGATGCGCTCGGTTTCTTCGCGGTGGCCGGTTTCGTCGAGGACGATGTCCTCCAGGGCGACCTGGAGGCCCTTGTCGCCGAACTCCTCGGCCTGCTTGGCGCGAAGGGTGTAGCGCTTCGCGGCGTCGGTCTCGGCGGCGAGCACGGCCTCGAGCATCTGGCGGTTCGTGCGCGCCGGGGGGACGGGCTTGGCGACCGTGGTGGGCTCGCCGCCGAGTGCCACGATCTTGTTGGCCAGCCACTGGGCGTGCGCGGTCTCGGAGGGGACCTCGGCGAGGAAGAACTTGCTCAGTTCGGGGCGGTACGGACCGCTGACCTTGGCGGCGTAGGTGAGGTACTGCACGATCGACGAGAGTTCGTACGCGAGGTCCTCGTTGAGGGCCTCGATCATCTGCTGTTTGGTCATGGGCATGGTCTTGACTCCTGCCCCCCTCATGACGAACCACCGGCGGCGCGGAGATATTCGCAGACGGACGGCCGCCACGCCACTCCCACGATTCTTCCACGGCCACGAGGCATCGGGACGCCGCTCAGTGCGCCTGCGATCGGCCAGCCGATCGCGGGCGCTCGTTCATTCCGGCTATGCTCTGCCGCGTGGCGCGTCGCCAGCGAACATGGATGCGGCTCGTGGCCGGTGGCGGCTCGTATGCCGTCCTCGCCGCGGCGGTGTACGTCATCCTCCCGATCGCGGCCCTTGTCCTGCTCCCCGCCCCACCCCTGGGCTTCATGCCGGCGCCCCAGGCTGTCCACGGCCGCGGCGGCTCTCCCCTGTTCTACGGGTCGCTGCTGCACGGCGCCCTCGCCGCCCGGTACGCGGGGATGGGCCACGGAGAAGGCACACTCTCGCTCGGACCGGTCCTTGGGTGGGGCGCGTACGTACTCACCGGCGCGGACATGGGGCGAGCACGGGCGGTGTGGGCGTGGCACGCCAGGCTTGCGGGGGACGGCAGGCTCGCAACCGCGACCATCGGGGCGCCGCTGGCCCGCGTCGGCGACGTCGCGCTCACGCTCGCCGTGCCGCTGATCGCCGCACCGCTCCTGGCCGCGGGGTGCGGCCGGTGGTTCGGCCGCCTGAGGCCGGATGACCTCCCCGACCGCGTGCTGCGCGAGCAGCGCCGGCCGTTCATGACCGAAGCGAGGATCGTGGCGGCGTGGTACGCGCGATCGCTGCCCGCCGCGGCGGCCGCCGTCACGGCCTGCCGTCTGGCCGGCGGGCTCGTGCAGCCGCTGTCGTTGGCGCGGCACGATGCGCTCCCGGACATGCTGTGGATCGGCGGGCTGGCGCTCGCGGGCGCCGCCGCCATGAGCATCCGCGACCGATTCAACCATGCGCAGCGTCAGTTCCAGGGTGAACGGGCCGCGTGCGCGTGCGGGTACCTGATCGGGGAGGCGGCCGTGTGCCCGGAGTGCGGCCGGCCGCGCGGCGGTGCGACCTCGTACTACCAGAGCCGGCAGCGCCGATTCACAAGGACCCTCCTCGTCGCGGCGTGCCTTCTTGGACCCTCGCTTCTGGCCGCGTCGCTTCTGGTCCGCCGCGCGGCGATGCACGACGACATCCGCCGGGGCATCGTGCTGGCGCCGATCGAGCGTGCCCACGCGGCCCCCGCCAGCGCCCAGCAGTGCTACCTGCGCGTGCCCGCCAACGCCGCCGTGCACATCAGCGCAGGGAGTGAGACGCACGAGCTGCGCGTCCGCTCACGGTTCTCGCTCCAGGGGCCGATGGTCCACCTCGACCCGGACCGCCACTTCGCAACCGGCGCCGATGGCATTCTGGAGTTGCACGCTCCCACGCCCCCCGGCTCCCAGCCGGTGAACCAGACGACGGCCTTCACCTTCTCCCGCTACGGGCCTGTGAACACCATCACCACCATCCGCGTGGGCCGGCTGCGCATCACCGCGGGCGTCGATCTTGAGAATCTGGGGTGCGTCGGCCTCTTGATCTCCGACGTCCAGGGCGGCGCGATCCGCGCCGAGGTCGTTCTGCCTGAGCCCGGGGCCTCGGAGACCCCGCCGGACTCCGATCCGTAGACACTCCCCGGACGACTCAGCCCCGCGGCGGCGTGCCCGGCGCGATCTCGCGCATCGGACATGATCGATCGCGATGATGAAGCACGCGCAGCGATCCATCGCATCGTCCCCGCCGACAACCGCATCGCGCTGACGCGTCCACGCCCCCACTCTTCCATAGGGAGCACCGGCGGCCCCACCGCCTCACCGCCCGCACACCCGATGCGGCTAAACTCCAGCGTTCGCTCGGGGCGCAGCGTCCATCGGGGGCGTCGCTGAGAAGCACCCGTTGAACCTGATCCGGTTCGGACCGGCGTAGGGAAGCGATCAGCGGCCGCCGGCGCGCGGGCGCGGCGGGGTCTGGCGGGGGGGGGACGCGGAAGCGGGTTCGATGCAATCGGGGGCGTCGTGCGCCGGCGTGTTGACAGCGCGAGAGACCGGGTAGGCCTCCATGTGCTCGGCGGGGTACGGGCCCAGCAGGGGCTGGACGTCCTCGGCGCCCGCGGCGGGGTCGAGCCAGCGGTCGTAGTCCTCCGGCGCGATGATCGCGGGCATGCGGTCGTGGATGGCGGCCAGGAGCGGGTTGGGAGCGACGGTGAGAATCGTGCACGACTCGACCGCGTCGGCGGGGCCGCCGCCGCGGGGAATCCATCGCTCCCAGAGCCCGGCGAGGGCAAAGACGCCGCGCTGGCTCCCGTCGCGTGGACGCACGAACATGGGTGTCTTGGGCGTGCGGCGGCGCGTGCCTGCGGCGTTCTCGGCGGCCTTCCACTCGTAGAAGCCGTCGGCGGGGACGAGGCAGCGGCGGTGTGCGAAGGCTTCTCGGAACGCGGGACGACTGGCCGCGGTCTCCGCCCGGGCGTTGATCATCTGTGGCAGGTCCGCGCCCTCCGGGTCCGCGGCCCACGAGGGAACCAGGCCCCAGCGGACCAGGGCCAGTTCGCGCCCGCCGCGGGGCTCATCGGCGGATGGCGCCAGCGCCCGGACGATCGCGATGCGCTGCGTCGGGGCGATGTTGTAGCGGGGGCGGAGGTCGTCGGCGGCTTCCTCCGGCGGGGGCAGGCGCGTAAGGGCGAAGAGGGCCCTGAGGCGCTCGGGCGACGTGAAGAGCGCGTAGCGGCCGCACATGCGCGATTCTACACCGTCGCCCCCGGCGGACCGGAAGCCGTGCGCCGGCGACGCATCAAGCGCCGCACTGGAGCACGCCGGTGAGCCAGTCGGTGAGGAAGGCCGAGATGTCGGTGGAGTTCACCGAGCCGTCGGCGTTGAAGTCGTGGCCCGAGCCGCCGTCGGTGACGTCGCCGACCCAGCCGGCGAGGAAGAAGGAGATGTCGCCGGAGTTGACGACGCCGTTGCGGTCCCAGTCCGAGGCGCAGGCGGGGCCGGGGCAGCCGGCGGCGCGGATCAGAACATCGTCGAGCGCGGCCTCGATCAGCGAGCCGGCGCCGGCGTCCTCGGCGATGAAGCGCAGGCGCATCGAGCCGGTGAGCGCTTCGCCGGGGAGGGTGTGCTCGGCGTAGATCCAGCCACCGGAGTTGCCGGGGCCGCCGGGGCCCACGGTCTCGAGGCGGCTCCACGTGGAGCCGCCGTCGGCGGAGATGTCCACGACGAAGACGTCGGAGGCGGGAGCGGCGCCGGCGGTGTTGGAGTACCAGCGCCAGTAGGAGATCGTCGCCGCGGCGGCGCCGGAGAGGTCGAAGATGGGCGACAGAAGTGTGGTGTAGCCGTCGTCCACGTCCGCCGCGCCGTCGGCGCCGCCGACGGGCCCCTGGCCCGTGACGTAGCACATGGTGGGGCTGTGGGCGTCCTCGGGCTGGGCGATCGTGCCGTTGGGGTTCACGCGGACCCAGATGCCGCTGGTGGCGGTGTCGCCGGGAGCGCCGGCGGTCCAGCCCTGGTCCGACTCGAAGTCGTGATCGATGATGGTCGTGACCATCATCGACTCGGCCTCGTACGGCTCCGAAGCGCCGCCGGGTGGCGAGGTGAAGGCGATCGCGCCGGTCTCGGGCGTCGTGCGTGCCTCGATGTAGTACTGCACCACGGAGTGGCAGGGACCAGTCGGAAGGGGGATGCTATAGATCTGGTTCCCCTGGTGCGTGACCGACGCCTCGGTGAACGCGCCGGTGCGGCCGATGCGTGAGAACGCGCGAACGCTGGAAACGTCCAGCGGCAATCGGGCGCTGCGCACCTCGACCGTGATCGTGTCGCTCCCGAAGGCGGCGACGTGCTGCGGCCGACCGTCGGGGAAGCCGAAGTACAGGGCGTTGTCGAGCAGGTACCGGGCCGCGGCGAGCA
>CALAFV010000202.1 GCA_937891445.1 uncultured Phycisphaerales bacterium
CCCGTCGCCTCGGTCCCCGTCGAGGCCGGCTCACTCGCCCCCGGCGCCGACCCCCGCGGCACCGGCCAGAACTACCTCTGGATCGTCACGCTCCAGAAACTCGACGACGCCGAGGCCGTCGCGGCGTTCCTGACCCGCAACGGCGTCCCCGCCGGGGTTGTCCCGATGGGCCAGGTTGATATGGCGACCGCCCGGGCAAACAATCACCGCAACTGGGAGGTTTTCGCCCTGGAGGGCATCCCCTCCGGGCAGTTCCGGGCCAGCGCTGCCAAGCGCCAGGCCTTGGAGCAGAAGGTGGAGTCGCTCGAGGCCGCGCTCAACCGCGAACTCAGGCTGCACATCCGCCTGAACCAGCACCAGTGGAAGAAGTACTGACCCCCCACCCCCACCCGGCACCCCCCAGATCGGGGCAGTCGGACCAGCAAGCCCCCTGACCTGAGGATTGCCCCATGAGCCTCGACCGTTCCCTCAAGACCGCCGCCAGCATGGCCGGCACCCGCAGCGTCCTGACCCGCGCTGAGCGGATCGCCAAGCTCGTCGCGGACAAGAAGCTGGACCCGAAGAAGGACAAGGTCTTGGGGCTGCCCAAGACGCTTGTGGGGAAGCGCTGAATCGGGTATACTCCGCCCAGATTCACCAAGCTCTCTCTTTTCGCGCCCCGGATGTGTCCCGACTCCGGGGTTTATCATTGCGCCCACACTCTGCCCTCTGAGCCGCCGCGATGGACATCGACCGCCTCGTTTCTGAACGCTCCCGCTCGATCAACGCCTCCGGCATCCGACGCGCGTTCGAACTTGGAGCGAAACTCAAGGACCCGATCAACCTGTCCATCGGCCAGCCCGACTTCCCCGTGCCGGATGCCATCAAGCGAGCCGCGTGCGAGGCGATCAACGGCGACCGCAACGGCTACTCGCTCACGCAGGGCGTCGCCCCGCTGCGCGAGGCGATCTGCACGCATCTGGCTCGTGATGTGGGGTGGAAGATCGATCCCGGCGCGCGCCCCGACCCGGCATCAGGCGCCCCGGGGCTGCTCGTGACCTCCGGCACGTCCGGTGCGCTGTGGCTGGCGTTCATGGCGATGCTTGGTCCCGGCGATGAGGTAATCGTCCCCGACCCGTACTTCGTGATCTACCCCTCGCTCGCGTCGGTCTGCGACGGCCGCGCGGTCCTGTGCGACACATACCCCGACTTCCGCATGACCGCCGAGCGCGTCGAGCCGCTCATCACGCCGCGGACCAAGTTCGTCCTGCTCAACTCCCCGAGCAACCCCGCCGGCGTCGTCGCGAGCCGGCGGGACGTGGAGGATCTGCTGGACCTCTGCCGGCGGCGGAACATCCTGCTGATCAGCGACGAGATCTACGACCAGTTCACCTTCGACGATGCCCGCGACGCGGCGGTTGGCCACCGCTCCGCGCCCAGCCCGGCGCGCGTCCCCGGCTCGCACGAGAATGTGCTGCTGATCCGCGGCTTCGGCAAGACCTACGGCGTCACCGGCTGGCGCATGGGCTACTGCGCCGGGCCCGCGCGGCTGATCGAGGAGATGACCAAACTCCAGCAGTACACCTTCGTCTGTGCCCCCACCCCGCTCCAGTTCGGCGCCGTTGCGTCCTTTGGCGTGGACATGGAGCCCACCATCGCCGCCTACCAGCGCCGGCGCGACAAGGTCGTGCAGCGCCTTTCGACCGTGACCGAGGTCGCGATCCCCGGCGGGGCGTTCTATGCCTTCCCGAAGGTCCCCGAGCACCTGGGCATAACCGCCTCGCAGTTCGCCCAGCGCTGCATCGACCGCAACGTCATCATCATCCCCGGCGGCGTCTTCTCCTCCCGCGACACGCACCTGCGCCTGAGTTTCGCGGTGAACGACCAGACGCTCGACCGCGGGCTCGACGTGCTCGTGGACCTCATGCGGGGCTGACCGCTTTCTCGGACGCGCCTTCAGCCGCCCCGATCGGAAGCCAATACTCGGGCCATGCCCCCCGCGGCGGACCTGGCCCGCACGGAACTGGAGAACACCCTCGCGGCCGAATCGGAGATCGTGGACGCCGACTTCGCCGCCGAGACCGTCGAACTGGTGTGCTCGCGGACGCTCGACGAGGCGTCTTCCGCCGTCATCCAGATCGCGCAGACTCAGGCGCAGAGGGTGCTGGGGCTGAGCCGGGTGTGATGGCCGTCGCGGCCGCCGCCGGCCGTGGACGGCTCCGCCCCGCCGTCACGCCGTACTTCGTCCGGATCATCCGGCGTCGGACGGGGATGTACACAAGCCCCGCGATCCACGCCCCCAGCGCGGCAAACAACACGACCGCCGGTAGCCACGCGAGCATGCTGCTGCTGGCCATCGACGGCACCGACCTCATGGCCGATCTCGCGGTCGAAAGCGTGAACAACGGGCCGGGGTTCACGGCGGACGGATCTTGCGACAGTTCGTCAAGGATCCGGACCAGTTCGGCGACTTCCTCGTCGGAATAGCCGGCGGACGGGCCGGCCCCCAGGCCGTTGAGCCATGCGGAGACCGTCGGCTTGTCGAGGGCCGCGCGGCCGGCAGGATTCGGCTGCCGGAGCGCTCCGCTCGCATCGATCCAGTGGACGGTCGACGCTCCGCCGATCTTGGTGGCGGTCAGCGACGCCAGCCCGCCGCCCTCGGGCGTCAGCGTGAGGCTCGACATCTCCACATTGCCAGTGTCGTTGTTGGTCGTCACGCTCACGTCGGCCTGGATCGCCTGGCCGGAGCCGGAGACGGACGTAATCGTGACATTGGTTTTGGCCTGCGTGGAGCCCGTCCCCCTCACCCCGGAAACACTCAGCAGTATCGTGACGTTGAGCAGCACCCCGCAAGCGAGCCCCATGAACGCGGTCCACGCGAACAGCCCCCAGAGGAGGCTCCCGCGCCGGCGAACCTCGAGGGCCGCCGTGCGAACCCCGGAGACCAGCAGGTTCCCGCCGCACTCGGGGCACGTTGTGCCGTGCAACCCCGCGACCGGATAGCCGCACGCGTCGCATTCGGCCTGCGTCGGCATGCGCCGTGGCGAAGTGCACGCCAGCAGCGCCTCGCGCAGCAACAGCACCAGCAGCAGGGGCAGCCCGAGGAACATGACCGCCGAGAAGAGCAGCCCGAAGAACATCGGTGCGCCCATCATCATGCCGCCTCCCATCGCCGCGCCAGCCCCCGCGCGATCACCAGGAACGCGGCCGTCATCGCCGCCAGCACCAGCACCTGCGGCCACAGGCTCGCGGCGCCCAGTTCGCGCCAGAACACCTTGTTGTAGCCGTCCAGCGCCCAGCCGTTGAACGTTGCGAGCCCCACCATGCGCAGCGCCTCGGGCATGAAGACGCGCGGCAGCATGCTTCCACCCAACGCCGACATCATCAGGATCACGATCGTGGACAGGCCCGCCAACTGCGCCCGCGTGCGGCAGGCCGTCGCCAGCACGAGTCCCAGCGCCGACCCCGCCGCCGCGGTGGACACGGTCATCACCGCGAACCCCGGCAGGTGACGCAGGAACTCCAGGCCAAAGAGCATCCCCCACGCGAACATCACCGTCACCTGCACGACGCCCACCGTCGTCAGGAACGCCCACTTGCCCAGGAGCAACCGGCCCATCGTCAGCCGCGAGGAGAGCAGCCGTTCGAGCACGCCGTTCTCCTGCTCCTCCAGCAGCGTCCCCGCCCCGCCCGCGGCCATGAAGAGCAGGAACATGACCGCGATCCCCGAAGCCGAGAGGGAGACGGCCCGCGAGCGGTCGGTCTTCTTCTCGCCGAGCACATCGACCACCTTCACCGCGACGGGGCCGCAGAAGGCGGGGCCGTCGCTGCTGGCGGCGTCATCGGTCCCGCCGTTGCTCCCGGCGGCGGCCTCCTCGGTCGCGGCGCGCAACATCGGGAGCCAGTCGGACACGGCGGCTCGCTGCTGCTCCGTGAAGGCCCCGCCGTAGCGCTCGAACATCTCCAGCCCGCGCTGCATCATCAGGTCCGGCGCGGCGGTCATCGCCGCGCCCTGGAGCAGCCCCCCCACCATCTGCGGCGCGACCGGGTCCGACGTGTCCGCAAGCAGTTCGATGGCCGGGACATCGCCGGCGAGGAACATCCCGAACCCTTCGCCGAATCCCTCGGGGATGACGACCGCGATCGGCACCCGCCCCCGCTCGACGAGCCCGAGCGCCGCGGGCCGGTCCAGCGGCGCCGGCGGGTCACCCGATTCCGTGCAGACGCGGAGCCCCTTGTCGCGGCGCAGTTGCTCGACCAGGCGTCGGCTCGCCTCGCTCCCATCCTCATCAACGACCGCGATCGTAACGGGGTTGGTCGCCCCGCCGCCCCCCATCCCCCCGAACAGCACCGCGAAGACGCTGAAGAAGATCACCGGCAGCAGGAACGTCAGCACGAAGGCCACGCGGTCGCGGCGCAGTTCGGTGGCCCACGTCCTGAACAGCGCCGCCATCATTCGCGCAACTCCCGTCCGGTGAGGTGGATGAACACCGCGTGCAGGCTCGGCGCCTCGACGTGCACATCCTCGACGGCGTACCCCGCGGCCCGCACGCGGTCCAATGCCGCCGCCAGTTCCGCCGCCACGTCAGAGACGCGCCAGACGAGCGTGCGGCCGTCCCCGTCTCGCTCGGCGCCGAGCATCGCGGCGTCCGCCTCGCGGTCGAGCGTCAGCCGCACGCGCCGGCCGGGCCCGACGGTCCGCGCGACCAGTTCGTCCAGCCGCCCGTCCGCGATCACGCGACCGTGGTCGATGATGATGATCCGGTCGCACACCCGCTGCGCCTCGTCGAGTTGGTGCGTCGTGAGCATCAGCGATGCGCCCGCGGCCCTGAGCCCCGCGAGCATCTCCCAGATCCGCTCGCGGCTCTGCGGGTCCACCCCGACCGTCGGCTCGTCCAGCAGCACGACCTCCGGCCGGTGCAGCACGGCGCAGGCGATGTTCAGCCGCCGCTTCATCCCGCCGCTGAAGGTCGCCACGCGGGCGTGTGCCCGGTCCTCCAGCCCGGTCCACGCCATGGCCCATTCGATCCGCTCGCGCAGGTCGCCCCCGCGCAGGCCGTAGAGAGCCCCGAACGTCCGAAGGTTCTCCACAGGGGTGAGCAGCCCGTACAGGGCGATCTCCTGCGGCACGATCCCGAGCCGCGCCCGCCCCTGGTCTCCCTGATCCGAGCCGTTTGCGCCCAGGTCCCGGCCCAGCAGCGTGATCCGCCCCTCGTCGAGGCGCACTCGCCCCGCGATCGCGCGGACCAGCGTCGTCTTCCCCGCGCCGTTGGGTCCCAGCAGCCCCACCCACTCCCCCTACCGCAGGGCCAGGTCCACACCGTCGAGGGCGAGAACCCCGCCGCCGGGCCCCTTGGCGCCAAAACGCTTCCGTGCCCCGGCGACCTGAAGAACCGCATCCATAAGGGGCAGACTACCTCGTCTCCCACACCCCGGGGCATCTTCCTTGGGGCGGCGGCTCCCCCTCTTGCGTGATACGGAGAATGTTGGTAGAGTGGGTCCCGTCCCGGCATTCGCCGGGTGGTTGGCCTGCTGGGGTTCCATGACGAACTCGTTGCTGGCGGCGCCGCTCCGGCTCCGGTGGAGGTTCTGCTCCGCTGCGAGCGAGGTTGCGGCACGGCCGGACTGCCGCGGGCTTATGTCATTGCCCCCCTTTGCACGTAGGCATCGTCATGTCGGATACCTCCTCGCCCGCCCCTGCCAAGATCTGCATCCGCTGCGGACAGGACTGCTCGAAACGCCCCCGGACCAAGGACCTGCAGGGGCGGTACACCTGCCGCGACTGCCTGGAGAAGGCACAGAAGCAGGCGGCTGCGCCGGCGCACCAGATGGCCGCGCCCGCGGGAGCCGCGAGGATGGGCGACCCCATCCCGCTGGAGGACGCCGGTGACCCGAATCTGATGGACATGCTGCTCCAGGATGCGGTCAAGGAGCAGGCCAAGGTCACCGTCTCACCCTGCCCGGGGTGCGGCAACCCGCTGCGGTCCGACACCGCGATCTGCGTGAACTGCGGCTACAACACGCGCACCGGCGCGGTCGTCAAGACCAAGCAGGCCAAGGCGGAAGAGATCAACCCCGAGGCACTCGCCAAGGCCAAGGGCCTTCAGCGGGAGCGGGAACTCGCCGCCGCCGCGGCCCGCATGGAGTACATCAAGCCGATCATCATGATCGTCGCGGGGCTGACGATCACGTCGCTGCTGCTGGGGTCGATGGAAGGCGGCGGCGGGGCGGCCACAGTCGGCACCTACCTCATGCTCTATGGCATCTCGGCGTTCCTGACCGTCGTCGCGTACCTGCTGTGCGTGATCATGTGGCTGGGCTCCGACGCGCCGCTGATCCTCATCATCACGCGCCTCATGGGCATCTGCGCGGTGATGGACGTCCTGCTCGTCGGCATCTTCGCCAGGCTGCCAATGGGCTTCGGCATCATCGGACTGGGCTACCGCTACGCCCTGCCGCTGATCGTCTACGCCGCTTTCCTCACACACATCATGGAGATCGACTGGGAGGAGGCCCTGATGGTCGGGGTTATCACGGGCGTCGTGAAGGTGGTCGGGACCATCATGATCTGGGTCTGGCTGCTGAACACCCTCGCCGGCTGAGCCGTCGGAGCAGGTCGCAAACCGCCGGAACGATCGGGCGTCTCGCGGAGGATCAGCCAATCACATCGCGGTGGCGCGAGGTTGATGTCTTTCGCGCAGAAGCGGCCAGTCGCCTTCCCCATTCGCGTGCGAGCCCGCGCAGCGGCGACCGATGCCGCTTTGGCCGGCGACCCCAAAAATGACGACGCCGCCCGTAGGTGCACGGGCGGCGTCGCCTTGAGGAAGTGCAGCCCGGGGAGCTCAGCAGCCGTTGCTGAGGTCCGCGAGCCACGCGGTCAGGAAGGCGCTGATGTCGGTGGAGTTGACCTGGCCCGAGCCGTCGAAGTCGGCGTCGAGGTTGCCCTGGTTCAGGCTGTCGAGCCAGGAGGTGAGGAACGCGGAGATGTCGGTCGAGTTGACCGTGCCGCTGCCGTCCCAGTCGGCCAGGCACTCGGGGCCGCCGGCGTCCGGGCACGCCCACCGAGCGACACGCGCCACCGAGACCCCGCCCGCGGTCACGAACCCGCCGCCCGCGTAAACGGCGGGCCCGGTCCCGTCGTCGTACGTCGCCAGGTCGATCACCGAGACGTTCATGCCTGAACCCAGCGGGTGCCAGTTCTGGCCGTCCCACTTGGCGACGTAGTTGGCGGGCTGGTCGCCGGCGGTCGTGAACTGGCCGCTGACGTAGAGAGCCGGGCCCGTGCCGTCGTCGTAACTGGTCAGACCGTTGACGGGGTTGCTCAGGCCGGAGCCCAGGGCGCTCCAGCTCTGGCCGTTCCACTTGGCGATCCGGTTGGCCGGGACACCGCCGGCGTTGGTGAACCATCCGCCCACGTAGAGGGCCGGGCCGGTGCCGTCATCGAAGGCGTACAGGATCTCAACGCTGCTGTCCACGCCGCCGCCGACCGAGTACCACCGGGTCCCGTCCCACTTGGCGATGCACAGGGCGTTGATGACGGTGCCGTCGGGGTTGGTGGCCGTGCTGAAGCCGCCGCCGACGAAGAGCGCCGGGCCGGTCCCGTCGTCGAAGACCGCCATGCAGTTGGCCGGCGGGCGGTTGGTCCCGCCACCGTCGAGGCCCACGCCAAGGCCCAGGGATTCCCAGTTCGTCCCGTTCCACTTGGCGACGCGGTTGGGGCCGCCGAGCACGCTGAAGTCGCCGCAGGCATACAGCGCCGGGCCGGTGCCGTCATCCCACACGATCAGGTCGCGGACCGCGGCGTTGAACCCCTCCCCCACATCCACCCAGGTCTCGCCGGTCCACCGGGCCACGCGCTTCGGATGGCCGGTGAACTGGCTGAAGGAGCCGCCGGCGTAGACCTCGTCGTTGAAGACGCAGACGGCGAAGACCGTGCCGGTCAGCCCGGGACCGAAGCCGTACCAGGATGTGCCGTCCCACATCGCGACACGGACCGCCTCGCTCCCCTCGGCGGTGCTGAACTGGCCGGAGGCGAAGAGTTTCGACCCCCCGGCGTAATCGAAGACCTCGAGGTCGCGAATCGTGCTATCCACACCGCCGCCGACGGGCATCCACTCGTGGGGGCAGGGCTGGGCCGCCGCGGCGGCTGCCATAAGAGCAACTGGGGCGGGCCAGCAGGCCCAGGAAAAATGTCGGTGCCAACGAGACTGGGTCATGGTCGGAGGCCTCCTCGGTACGTTGTTCGGTCGGGTCTGACAAAGTGCCCTGGCCGTTCGAGTCCAACCTAAACGAAGATGGACGGCGCGTCAATGGTGTCTTGAGACAATTTCGGAAATTTCGACTGGCGAGGTAAGGCGGGTTGGCGGTATGCTCAGCCGCATCGGAAGGGCCAACGGCATGGACCACACCGAGAATCCCGAACAACCTCTGAATTCAGGCGGTCCCGCCCTCGCGACTGATCTTGAGGACGAGGCCGAAGCAATCCTGGCGCAGATCCGCCCCGCGCTCGCTGAGGTCCTGCGGCAACTGAACCCACCGGTGCTGCGAGCCTTCGACCTGCGGCGGCGGCTGAACCTCGGTCAGAAGGTGAGTTGGGGGCTGTTCAACGCCGCACGGACGCGAGATCCGCAGGAACTCGCCTCGCTGTTGCCGCGCCGCAGGGGAATGGAGCGATTCCTGGCCGCGGCGGCTGCGAACGGGGTGTCGGAGGACGCGATCGAGCAGGTCCGCCGCGCGTACGCGAGGTTCGAGGAGTCGGTAGCCCGGCTGGCGCGCAGCCGGGATGCGTTCGAGACGATGATGGGCGAACTGGGGCTGGGGGCGATGGACCCCACCAGCGCGGAACTGCGGCACAAGCGGGCCGCGTTCCGCGCCAACGCGCTGCTGTGGGGGAAGCAGGCCCGGACGTTCTGCGCTGCGCTGATCCTGCACCCGGGCGAAAAGCCGGGGATGCTGGACATGGTGCACATCAAGGGGATGGAGGGGCTGCACCGGACGCGGCGCGGGGTGACGCTGGACATGACATCGCGGCGGGGGCTGCGGCCCAGCGCCGGGGACCCGGAGGGG